>NZ_JBEOPC010000017.1:0-73169 GCF_040309765.1 Psychrobacter sp. TB20-MNA-CIBAN-0197 | reverse complement strand
CGCTATGATCTTAGAATGAAGCTGTTTGCTGGTATCATTAATTCCGAGCTTAAATTATGACTTTTGCAAGAGGTCTAATAGGTCTTGATTATCCCGTATATTGTCTCTACTAAGTGTGAGGATTTTAGAAGCATCGACATTATAGATATCTAAAGAATACTCTATAAATGGATACTGTAAAAAATTCCAATTATCCGATGAATGCCTATCAGATGTATTTACTAAGCATACATATTGTCCTTTGTAATATATTTTTAAATTTCCAGATGGAAATTTAGAGAAAACACGGAAATTACTTTCGTAGTCTTTCTCTTTAAGTATCCTTATATTTAAGGCAGATTTGTTTTCTTCGTCCCAGTACGCTACTTTATTATTGTTATGATAGTTAAGTTCATTTAAATAATAATTTGATTTTTTTATAATGCTTTTAATTTTTTCTGATACACCAAAAGTAACTAGTTCATTAGATATTTTTTTAAATATTGAAAAAACTTTCTCTAAGGCACTATAACTACCAAATTGATAGCTATAAAGTGCACTTGGCTTTATGTACTTAGAGTACGCAAACACTCTGTCTTTCAAATACTTTTCAATGTCTTTCTCAAATAATTCATTGACTATTAGTTTAGTTCCGTATGATTTTAAGTCATCTACCTCAGTGATGAAACAATAACCTGCCTTACCTGATAGGGGTGAATGCAGCTCTAGTTTTAAACTTTCATGAGTAAGGCGACTTTTGGTGAAAATAGTAATCTTCTGTTTTTCTATCGGCAAATTTTTCATAAGAAGAAAAGCGCTATGCAGTCCAATACCAAACTCACCTGAAGGTTGCATCCATTCGGGCATTTGCCGAACTATTTTTCGTTTCTCTATATTCTTCTTTGAACCTGCTATTTTTTGCATATACTCAAGATCTTTACGAGAGATACCAACACCATTATCTTCAATGCTGAACTCCCATAATGTTGAGTTTTTATTGTCAGCGACTTTTTTACAATCTAAAGTAATAGGATAGTCTGCGAATAATTCACGAGTATCTTTGTCATAAGGGTTAGCGTTTTTAGGTAGTTTTCTAGTGCTGTGCTCTTGTCCATGCTCTAGCCAAACTCTAATCATTGTTGCATCAATAGCATTTTGGATCAGCTCACGATATATACTCATATCGTCTTTATATAAGTTATTACCTTGCAATAACTCAATAGCGCTACGTTCATCTAATGAAAATTTCATCGGTTTATCATTCAACAAAATCTTTGAGCCATCCATTTCAACATCGAGTTTATTAATAGTTGGTAATAAGCCAAAATCACGATGCGGTACGATATTTTTCCATTGTGACATTTGATCTTGAATTTCGCTCTGAATCATATCAAACCATCTACGACATTCAATATATGCCATTTCTGTACTACAGATAGCAGTCACGCTAACAGTTTCATTATCTAATTGAAATTCACGAATAGCTTGATGCTTCTGTTCATGTGTCTTGCTAAGAGATGGCATATTATTTCCTGCTTGCTTAGACATGACAGGGCAAAAGCGGTTGTCATCAATATCAAATAAATCACCTAAGCGTAGTAAGCAAGCGACAAAACGAGGGTGACAGTTTTCTGTACCCATACCGGTTTGACGGAAGGGTAGAGTTTTCATTACATAATCTTCAAAACCAAGCCCATGCGCCCAGCATATTTGACCAAGATAACGATAGATACGTTTTGGGAGAAGTTCGGTTCGAGGAGAGCTAATACCAAGTTTCTCAAAGGGATCCAAAACCACGGAATTTGAGTTTTTAGCATGACCACGACGATACCATTCAGCGATCATCTGGCGATACTTTTCAACGCCCGTATGTGGGTCTGAATGATTGACAAGTGCTTTATTCCAACCATCTTCATGCCACACTTTGGCAAAATCATGTAAGTCTTGCGTATTATCATTTGCGAGGCTTTCAACATATTCTTTAAAGCCGTCTTCTTTGAATACCTGTTGGACTTCATCAGCACTAAATAACATACCAATATCATGCCAATAAGCCGCTTCCAAGATTAACCATGTGTCTGTTGCTGTCAGCTTTTCAATGTTGTTACCAAGTAGACGTTCGATATTGACGAGGATTTGCTGTGAGTGCGATTCGTTATGACTACTAAAGTGCGGATAATAACTGCCCACATTTTCCAGCGACTTACCGACGAGCTTTTCATCAAACTCCCATTGCGAAATTAATATTCTAGTATTGCTGTCTTCATCAGTTTTCTTTCTTAGATGTTTGATTAAGCCTGCGCTCATGGTAAGCCCTACTTGTCATATATATTTAGTATTGCATTCTTAAATTTTACAAACTTAATTCTACCCTAAACAAACGAGCTAAGGAGAAAGGATATTTCAATTATTTAGGGGCTGTAGTAGATAAGGATTAAATATCACACCATTTTCTCAAGGTTTTCAGCTGATTAGATGGTGAGCCATAGTTAAATCTAAACTCGCACTCTTTTAAAAACAAATGGAAGTTCTTCTTATCGATCCCATTATACTTTCTTAGAGTTCGTTTAGACTGGTTCCAAAAGTTCTCAATGCCATTGATGTGATTGTTTTTACCACAAGTAAACTCTTTAGAGTGATTGACTCTGAAATGTTTGAATTCGCTCACATCTAATGCATTATAACTTCGATAGCTATCCGTATAAACAAAGCTGTCAGGCTTGATGTTACGCTTGATGACAGGCATTAGGGTGGTTTGTTTGGTGTCTGCTACGACAATGGTATAAACCTTACCGTTTCGTTTTAGAATACCAAATACAGCGGTTTTACCAGCAGCCCCGCGACCTCTTTTGCCTTTGCGTACGCCACCAAAGTAACTTTCATCTAATTCGACTTCGCCATCAAAAAGCTCATCAGCTTGTAATGAGAGATGGTAATCTATCACAAGTCTTATTTTATGATAAAAAAGTGCAGCAGTGTTAGGCTGAATATCAAGCAAATCTGCGGCTGTTCTAGCAGTCACTTCAGCTGTAAAAAACTCTAACAGCCTTCGCTGTACTTTTTTACTTAGTTTACAACGGGTTATCTTCATAAAAGTAGTCTAGCATAGTGCTTATCTACTACAGCCCCATTATTTATCTTGAGCTTTGTTCCGAGCCTCAGCCATCAACTCCTTTACCCGAGCACTTTCCCTAAGCACACAAGCCTCATATTCAGACAGCGACTCAGCGTCTTGTTGCTGCTGACTTTCCTTCTCCTCTTTAGCCTTTGCTTCTAGATACTCTTCAAGTTTTTGCTGCTCATCTTGCTGTGAATGACTCATGACTGACTCCTTATACTATTTATTTGCTGACGCTGCTATTCGATTAAACATAGTGGCAAGTCTGGCGTTATTCTCTTCAATATATTTATCGCCTAGCACTAATATCTCATCCGGTGCTTGTACCGTTTCGGGATAGTCTTTCAGTCCACTTTGAATAGCCGCATTACCATTGGAGACCATTTTAGGTAAGCTCTCTTTGGTGGCTTCAAAGTGACATTGCCAAGCGAGTACCCAAGTGCCACGCTGTTTATGTTTTGGCGTTTGATAGATAAAGCCTTGATTTGCCCAAGCCTGCGTCTCCGCAATAATGCTTGCGCCTTTGGGACAGTCAAAACCTTCGCCGTGCCAGTGAAACACCGTAAAGTCTTTGGGTAGATCTTGTAATAATGGATGCGCTTGACCTGCTTCGGTCAATTGCATCGGTAACCAGCCAATCTCTTTGATTCCAGACGGTTTCACCTCAGCGCCCAAACAATGCGCGATGATTTGCGCACCTAAGCAAATGCCAATGACTGTTTTACCGGCATCAACGGCTTGTTTTATCAGCCGCTTTTCTTTAATGAGCCAAGAATATTTATCCTCATCATGAACGCTCATTGGCCCACCCATCACGATGAGCCAATCAAAGCTATCTAGCGTTGGCAGGTTGTCGTTATCGTAGGAGCGACTAACGGTGATCGGATGATTATGCGCGCGCGCCCACTGTTTGATAAAGCTTAGATCCGCATAATCGGTATGAAACAGCGCGTGAATACGTAAGCTCATAACGTACCTGTTTTATCAAAACGTTCTATCCACAAATCTGCAAATACTGACGCACGACGTTATCCATGCCTTGCTCTAGCGATTCAATAGTAAAGGCATGACCAATCGACACCTCCGCGATATCACCAAGGCTTAGCAAATCGGCTAAATTGTTTAAATTTAAATCGTGTCCGGCGTTGACGCGCATACCGTTTTCGCTAGCGAGGTTAATACAATCGTCAAAGCGCTGTTTGACTGCAGCAAAGTTACTGTCGTTATTACTGCTGTCGTTATCCTTCTTATCTTCATAAGCGCGCGCCCATTCTTCGGTGTACATCTCTATCGTTTGTACGTCGCTAGCGATGACCGCTTTTATTTGCTCGATATCAGGGTCGATAAATACGGCGCAGCGTGTGCCAAAGCCTTCAAGCTCATGGCTGAGTTTGGACAGCATGTCGCTATATTTGATAATATCAAAGCCGTGGTCAGAGGTCAGCTGGTCTTCACTATCGGGTACGAGGGTGCATTGATGCGGTTTGACCTCGCGAATGAGTTTTAAAAATTGTTCATTCGGATTGCCTTCGATATTAAATTCGATATCTTGATAATCTTTGAGATACTCACTGATATCATAAACATCTTGATAGCGGATATGGCGCTCATCGGGCCGTGGGTGCACGGTAAAGCCTTTAACTCCTAGATCAATCAGCTTTTTTACAAAGTACAATAGATTAGGGTAGTCGGTGCCACGCGAGTTGCGGATTAAGGCGAGTTTGTTTAAATTGACGCTAAATAGGGTGCTCATAAGATGTCCTTTTTCGTTATTGTTATGGTTTGAGTGTCCGTGATTAATAGTTGATCACTCAGGCTAGTAAAAATCGTCACGTCCCACATACTTTTTATTGAGTGCTTTTAGGATAGCATAGGTCTCGATATCCATAATGCCTGTTGGCTTTAGCGGCCGGAAATGCAACTGAAAGGCATAAATGACATTGCGGCTCTCTTTATCCCACACATCTGTAGTATTCATCTGATAGCCATAATCACGAAAGGCCTGCTTGACCTCCCGTATCGTTGGGGTAGCTAGCTGAACTTGCTGCATAAAATATTGCTTATCAGCCTCATCATACCAAGCGCCAATACCGTACTCGCTGTACAGTCGCTGCCAAGGGAACTTAGCACCTGGGTCAATCTTGCGCGAGGGGGCAAGGTCCGCGTGACCGATGATGTTTTTGGGGGAGATGTCATACCGCTGCGCAATATCTTGCACCAATTGCGCGACTTTTTTGATTTGTAGCTCATCAAATTCGACGAAATGAGAGTAAGGATGATAGTCAAGCTCGCTATTTTTGAGGGCGTTTCGATATTGAGGTTTGATACCTTTATTGACGATCTCAATACCGATAGACGTGTCATTCAGGATCGTTCGACCGGCAAAACCGCCGTCGCCGGCGTGCCAAGCGCGCTCGCTCTCTGGCACAAGACTATATATCTTATTGTCATTCTTATCCATAACGAGGTAATGCGCGCTGACTTTGCCGCGAGTTAATAGCTTGATGGAGCGCGCGTTGTCGCTGACGGTATAGTGCAGCACAATCGTTTTAATGCGCTCGCTTTTACCTGTGGCTTGATAGGTCTCGCTATCGATAATAAAAGGTTCAGTGATAACAGGTTGGACATTGTTCGTCGTTACGCAGCTGACTAAGGATAGGGCTAATCCTAAGGTTGATGCTGATACTAATTTTGAAAAGGAGATATTATTAACCATGAATTGCTCTGTATAAAAGGGGATATTTAATTACTACTATCACTACCCGCATAAACAATTTTTCTATAACCAATCGCCCCCAAAACGATAAATACCGCTAATAAGATATAAGCGTTTAACGACAGTGCCGCAGGCGAGAAGGGCAGCAGTAGCAAGGATATAAAGACCATACTAATCAGCACTGATAAATAATTTAGAATACCTGCTTGGTTCTTTCGGCGCTCGTTGAGTAGATCAGCCATGGTGACATAAGCGAAGCCAACGGTAATGCCTAATGATGCCATACTGACGATATCGAGCAAGTAGTTGCGACCGAGCCACGGCGAAAATAAGCAAACGATGGCGATGATGGTCACCGCTTTGGTCTTACTAAAACGCTGGCGCTTATCCGTGAACACGCTTGGTAATAAGGACGACTCACCCATGGATTCTAAAAGCTTGACGGAAGATAAGATAAAGCCATTAATACCGCTAAGTATCGAGCCGATCATGGCGATCGATAGTAGCCCAATGCCAATGCTGCCAATACGGTTCTCTATCCCTTCGCCTGTCGCCCAGCCACTATTCTGAATCGCTTGGTAATCAAAGCTCATATTTAGCGCCGTGAAGTAGTTGATCAAAAAGTAGAACAATACGCCCGCGATAAGGGAGATGAGAATAATACTTTTGGTTTTAGTCTTAGAGTCGCTAATGGCTTTGGAGATCTGCGGCGTGGTCTCAAAGCCCACGTACGCCCATGGCATCACGGCGAGAATCGGTAGCCAAACGAGGCTGGTAATAGAGCTGCTGGGCATGTCCGTTGGCAAAAAGGTCTGTGTCATTGGCACGGCCCACAGTGAGCCAAAGAACAGCGCGGTGACCGAGACAATCATAAACAGGGCGATATATAATTGAATCTTGGCACTGACTTGTACGCCCCTGAGGTTAATATAGCTAAATAAAATAATCGCCGCGCTACACACAAATACCTCGCTGGCGTAGACCTCCCAGCCAGCAATGCTATACAAATAGCCGATCTGTAAGCTACTAGGCAACAGATATCTCAATAAGAGCGCCACGGCAGAGATATTGAGCGCGACGATGGAGATATAGCCTATTGCCACACCCCAGCCATAGACGTAGGCATGTTTGCGATTGATATATTTTTCGATCCAATAGATACCGCCGGACTCATGCTCTGGGGTTTGGGTCAGCAGATTAATATAAGCGCGCGCGACCATATAGATCGCTAGAGTACCGACAAGAATGGCGACGGATGAGCCCAGTAGCTGCGACTCGGGTAAGAATAAATCGCCCGGCATCACATAAGCGCCCCAGCCGATAATCGCGCCGACGCTGATGGCTATGGCTTGTAGATAGCTGATATTTTCTGTCTTTGTTGGGCTCATGAGTTGCCCCTTAGACACATAAAAGTATTAAGAATAAGCACAATTATTTTAAACTTAGCGTGGATCATAAAAGCCTTTTAGTTTAATAGGTTAAGCGATCTCTCAGCTCTTTTTAATCTTTTTTTGCAGCACTGTTTTCCAACTCTCCTCCAAACACTCAATAGCTAGCCAAGGCTCAATCACTTCAGCATCATGTTTTTCTTTTGAATTAGCCAGTTGCCATAGCGCCTCTAGCGTGGCAAACGGATAGGGACGCTCTACCAAATAGACCGGTAAATCCGCATCAATTGTGCCATCGCGTACTACTTCAAAATACCAGCCCGCGATACCTTGTTTACTGACCCAAGACGCGATATTTGGGAGTTGCTTGGTTTTAAACTGCCCAATTTGGTCGTTGATTTTATAGCAAGGACGGCGCGGTTGTACGATACGTAATTGCACGCTTTCAGTGTCTTCGATTTCACCATATTGATAGACATCGCCGATACAAACCGTAGCTTCCGTCATCTCTGGTAAGTCATTGACCGCTTGAGTGATAATGTTTTCGCCCAGTGTACCCACGCGCACGTTTAGATCAAACTCATCGTTAATCTGCTCGTAAGTCGCAGGCGGCAGTTGATGCATCGCTTTTAGCGGGCCACCATGATGCTTACGGTCGGCTTGTTCATCAGTTGTAAGGCCCATAAAATTGACCGCAACGGGCGCTTTGATCGGTGCTTTATCGATAGCGCTCATTTGCTCACGGGCGAAGGGCATGGCTTTGCCTGCGCGCACATCGATTAAAGTGGCGATATGTAGGGGTAGCGGTTGATTAAAGTCATGTGCTGCGCTTTGAGAGTTTTGAGAAGTAGAGTCTGTATTGGCGGCGTTCATTGAATGTCCTAGCAGATCGTCACGTGAATAAGGCTATAGTATCGCAAAGTGTAATGGTTTTGTGTTTGATTAACTTTGTTGCTTATATAAAGCGCCAGTTATCAATGACATAAAAAAAGACCGGATATTTTATCCAGTCTGTTTATTAAGTGCGCTAGTCAGTTTTTTGCGTTTAGTTACGGCGACCGGCTTTTTTCTCACGCGGCGTGGCAACTAATTCTGCTAAGCTCTCAGGCGATGACCACAGGCCTTCTAAGTCATAGAACTCGCGCGCAGCTGGCGTCATCATGTGCACAACGACAGCGCCCAAGTCGATCAGCGTCCAGTCAGAATCAGTGCCACCTTCGCGGCCTAATGGCATAAAGCCTGCTTGCTTAGCATCAGCGCCTAAGCTGTCAGCCAACGCGCGAACATGGCGCTTGGAGGTGCCCTCAGCGATAACCATATGCTCCATGACGTCTGTTAAATCCTCAACATCAAGTACGGTGATGTTTTTGGCTTTCATACCGTCCAAAGCGGAGGTTACTAGCGTTAAGCATTCTTCTAAACGTTCGTTAGTCATAGTGTTGCTCATAAATTTGTATCTCTTTAATCGTCATTCGCTATAAAAAGTGAATCGTCATCGGCCATAAATAAGTGGTGACGACTATAATAAGGTGATTTTAACGGAATTAGTCTGCGGAATATAGCTTATGCTGCACAATATAGTCATAAACTGCAGGATGTAAGTGTTTGGATAGATACTCGCAGTGATTAAGCAAGCCATCTTTTATAATAGGGGCGGTATAATAAGTCAGGAGTTGGTTACGAATCTTTGTACTAGATACTTTCTGTACGGGTCGTGAGTCTATATAAATGCGTCCTTTGCGTAAGGTTTTCAAGCCTTTATTTGCTAAGTTTTGGGCTGCTAAGCTGTCAATAGAAGTTGTAACCAGCTCGCTGATAGAGTCAACCACTTGCGCCGGTAGCGAATTAGGTAGCTCATTGATGAGCAAAGCTCGCTGCTTATCACTTAAGGTTTTACTATTATCAAAAGGTTTATGCGGTAAGTTAGGGTCTGTAGGGTTAGCATTGGAGCTGGCATTGTCGGCACTACGATCAAACACCCAAAGATGAACGTAGTCCGTCAACTGTAAGCCCTGTTTCCATTTATCTAAACTACGAGCACTATCCATACCCATAATAAATATCAAGACATCTTGCGGATGGCGCTGACGTAAAGTCCGCACACTATCGATAGTATAGACAGGTGGGGGTTGCCAAATCTCAAGCTCATCGACGCGTATGGGCGTATCTTGCACCGCGAGTTTTAGCATAGCCAATCGATGCTTAGGTGCTAGGCTTTGTGATTTAAAAGGCGAACGCGCGTTGGGTAATAACGACACTTGTAGCTCACAGTTTCGCTCGGCCGTAAGCGGCGCAAGCGAGTGGTAGACTTGCATCGCCATTTCAATATGAGCGTTATGTACTGGATTGAACGAGCCGCCCAAGTAGGCGCGAATGGCAGTAGGGAAAGGTTTAGTCATAGCATCATTATAACGTTTGTCGATAGATATTTCTGCTTAATCAGCAGGTATCATCAGCTCTATCAAAAAAGCGCTCAACATAATGATGCTAAGCGCTTTTGTTTAAAACTAATAGGGCGTGTTGAACATTCACAAATGCGCACTGCTGATCGCTAAAATAGTTCTAGTCTAAGTGAAAATTGCAGGTAATGCTTATTGCATTGGCTAGATTTTCCCAACGACTAGGGCGATTTTAGCATCAGCCCTCACTACAACAATAGGGACAGGACTATTTTTTGCCGCTTTATTGATAAAAATAGACGCTTAGAACAACTAAACTTACCATTTTTATCTGCAAATCGCCTAAAAAATAGTCTCTGTCAGTGCCAAGGTCGAATGTTCAACACGCCCTAATGATTTAAATACTTTTAAATCAAATCACTATAAGCCTGAATAGCCGTGAGAGCAATAGTGTAGACAATATCATCGACTAGAGCGCCGCGCGATAAGTCATTGACCGGCTTATTAAGGCCTTGGAGCATAGGACCGACACTGATGACGTTGGCGCTACGCTGCACCGCTTTATAGGTGGTGTTACCGGTATTGAGATCAGGGAAGATAAAGACGTTGGCTTGACCGGCGACTTTGGAGTCTGGCGCTTTTTGTTTACCGACACTCATTACAGAGGCAGCGTCATATTGTAATGGGCCATCAACGGCTAGATCTGGGGCACGCTCGCGGACGATTTTCGTCGCTGCAATGACTTTTTCGACATCAGCGCCAGTACCAGACGAGCCGGTCGAGTAGCTGATCATCGCCACTTTTGGGTCGATACCGAAGGCGGCAGCAGACTGCGCCGATTGAATAGCAATCTCAGCCAGCTCCTCAGCAGTTGGATCGGGGTTAATAGCGCAATCACCGTAGACGACGACTTGCTCAGGCAGCAGCATAAAGAATACTGACGATACTAAGGAATATTGCGGCGCAGTTTTGATCAGCTGAAACGCGGGACGTACGGTGTTGGCAGTGGTATGAATCGCGCCAGACACTAGGCCGTCGACTTCGTCTAGTTGTAGCATGGTCGTGCCTAGATAGACTGTATCTTGTAGATACTCAGCAGCGACCTCGCTGGTCGTTTTACCTTTACGGCGCTCAACTACTGCATCAATATACTTGCTCATATCAAGACTAGCAGGGTCGATGATTTCAAGCCCCTCAGGCAATACTAAATCACGGTTTTTGGCGACTTGTTCGACTTCGCTACGCTGCGCTAACAGCACACAATCGGCGATACCGCGGCTTTGACAGATACAGGCGGCTTCGACGGTACGCGGCTCAGCGCCTTCTGGCAGTACGATGCGTTTTTTGGCGTTTTGTGCTTTTTTGACCACTTGATGGCGAAACGCAGCAGGCGAGAGACGGGCGACATAATCACCGCTAAAGTATTCTTTTATCCAGCTGAGATCTAAGTGTGCTGCAACATAACGAGCGACATCGGTTGCGCGCTCGGTATCATCGCTTGGTATCTCAGAACTCATGTGTAGTAGGTTTTGTACCGTCTCAAAGCTATCGGTCTCGACGCTCATGACAGGAATGCCAGTCTTCAGCGCCGACTGCCAAAGCTCAGCTACGGTCTCGTTAGGGACTACACCGCCTGTCAGTACTAGACCTGCTAGTGGTACGCCGTTGATACAAGCTAGGCCTGCTGCTAGCAGTAGATCATCACGGTCGCCTGGCACCACAATGAGCGTACCGCGCTTAAAGACCTCATCAACGCGCGAAACGGAGCGTGCGGTCAGGCTAATATCATTGATACGGCGCGATTTGGCGTCGCCGACGTTGAGCCAAGTGGCATCAAGCTCAGCGGCGATATCCCAAGTGCGCGGCACGGAGAGCGAGTCACTAAATGGCACGACACCGATGAGACGGAAGCGCTCGCTATGAAAATGCGGTGATAGGCGCTGCACCTCTTGGATGAAGTTTTCATCTAAGCTCACTACCGCCTCACCAGGAGCGACAGGCTGAGTCTCAAAGGTATTAGGCACGTCATGCACGCGCATTAAGATAGTGCCAAGCGTACGTTCATGAGCGATACCGCCAAACTCGCGCGCGTGCACGTCAAGCTTGTCTGCTAGATAAGCAGGATTGCTGGTGTCGACAGTGCTGACAAAGATAATCTTCGCGTCTAAAGCATGGGCGATGGCTTGGTTAATTTGAGAAGCGTAAGAGGCTTCGGTGGTTGGCACTAAGCCTTCACAGATAACCACATCAGGCTCGCCATCAATACTGTGATAATTGCCAATAACCTCTTCCATTAGCTCGTCAAGATTACCATCGCCGATCATGCGCTCAACGCGCTGACGGTTGATAGATTTGGGCGGCGTTAGGCCAAACGCATGCATGATAAGGGCGCTTGAGCTGTCCAAGCTGTTTTGTTTATCGAGCGTATCGTCTTGCAAAAACGGCTTCATAAAGCCGGCTTTGATACCGTTATAATCAAGCGCGCGAATGAGGCCAAGAGCGGCTGAAGTCACGCCGATACCGCGACTGATAGGAACCAATAAAATAGTTTGCATAGTGTATCCTACGGTTTGTTATATTTTTAAAGACTGAGAATGTATGATGGGCGGCTATTATTGTTGCTAATAAGCGACTAGTCTAGCAAGTAACTGGCTTAATAAAAGACTGAGCTAATAATAGACCCGTTTGCGCAGTCAAAAAAAGCGCCATGCTTATACAGCGACAGCGCTTTTTTATTAACCCTTTAGTCTAGACCCAAGGTTTGACGGGTTTCTTTAGCGATTTGACACTCTTCGTCAGTTGGGATGACCCACAGCTCAATACTGCTATCGTCACTCTCAAAGCGCCCTTCTGCGCCGCCAACGAGCGATTTGTTTTTGTCTGCATCGAACGCGATACCGAAGTGACGCATCACGTTTAGGATACGCGCGCGCGTGGTCGCTGAGTTCTCGCCGATCCCGCCGGTAAAGACAATACCGGTAAACTCAGGTAGCGCGCAGCTGAGGCTCGCCAAATACTTACCAACGCGATAAGCGAACATCTCGATTGCCAGCTCGGCATCTTTATGACCTTCGTTAGCTGCTTGCTCGACGGTGCGTAGGTCGTTAGACAGACCCGAGATACCTAATAGGCCACTTTCGCTATTGAGCATTTTATCTACATCTTCCAAGCTCATACCAAGTTGACGCTTTAGGTGGATATGTAGGCTTGGATCGACATCACCACTACGCGTGCCCATCATCAGCCCCTCAAGCGGCGTCAGTCCCATACTGGTATCTAGACTTTTGCCATCATAAACGGCAGTCGCTGAGCAGCCATTCCCTAGATGCGCAGTCAACCAGCCTTGCGGGCCATTAGCTTCGGTGAGCTGGCTGGCACGTTCTGAAACGTAAGCGTGCGAGGTACCATGAAAGCCGTAACGGCGGATTTTTTCTTCTTCATATAGCGCTTTTGGAATCGGATAACGATAAGCCACAGGCGGCATAGTCTGGTGAAAGGCAGTATCAAAGACCACGACTTGCGGAATATCAGGATAGATCGCTTGTACCGCTTCGATGCCTAGAGCATTAGCTGGGTTATGCAAAGGTGCTAACGACTTGAGACGTTTCACTTCCGATAACACATGATCGTTCACTTTGACCGCTTCTGAGTATTCACGCCCGCCATGGACGCCGCGATGACCGACAGCGATAAAGTGATACTGCTCGAGGAGCTCAAGCACTTTTTGTAAGGCAAGTTTATGACGGCCACCTGGAATAGCAATTTCAAGCTTTTCACCATTTAACGCGGTATGTTTGATACGAGCGGTATCGAGACCTAAATTTTCGGCCAGTCCCGTGATACGAGTCGATTCATCCTCGCTGATCAAAGCGTACTTAATAGAAGAGGAGCCACAGTTGAGGACTAAAGTGGGATTGGTTAATACTGAGTTGTCCGAGTTCTCATCGCTAGAAGCGGAGGGGTTGACGCTGTCATTCATGCTCTATCCTTAGATTATGGCTGTTGGGTTGTGGGTGTTGGATTATGGGTAGGAATAATAAATCATATAATAAGTAGGGGTTCAATCATTTAAACCATTTGAATGATTAAAGCAAAATAAAATGCTAAAGCTAAAGACAAGGTAGCATATTTTAGAACAATTACCACACTTGCGGTTAAGCGTTATACCACAATAACTATAAGGTTTAAGACAAGCATCCGTCAAGTATTAGTTACAGCTGTACACTGAGTGTCTAAAAAATAGTCTCCGCGCGTGCCACAACCGAACGTACAACACGCCCCATTAAATGTAGCATTTATAAAGAATAATGATAGGTCAATATTGCAACTAAAATTATCGCTAAACACAGTCAATCGCTGCCAATTAATGCTATGATTACAGGCCTATTTGATGCTCGATACTGGCTGGTATGGTACGGTTAGCGAGCAGGATTATTTAGCGTTAAAATATCAATAGCTGATTGTGAATTTTGCGCAAGCAGTTTTAGCGCAATCAGTGATGCATGGTTAATGGCTTACCACTTATGAAAACTCTAAAACCGAATTTTATATTTTCAAAACTTACTGCTATGGCGGTTACTCTAGTGGCTCTGAGTTTGAGCGGCTGCGGGCAAAAAGGCCCGCTATACTTGGCAGATACTGAGCAAGGGCTCATCACCAGCGCTGAGGTATTAGACAGTACCAGTCAGCCGCAAGATGCTGCATTTGCTGGAGTAGATGATGACGAGTATAAGCGCACACGCTATCTTGAGGAGCAGCAAGTGCTGCCTGAGCCAAGCGATGATGCAAATGATTATTGATTGATTGCTAAGCGATGCTGCAAGTTTAATAATGTGATAATTTCCTTTGAAAACCTGAATGAATGAAAGAGAGGACTATGAGTAACTCTGAGCCGCAAAGACAGGCAACTGTGGCAGATAGCCAAGCGATTACCGTACAAACTGAGCACGGGTTGTATATCGATCCTCAAGCTTTAAGCGCCCATCTGCCAGCGCTGAGCTATCGCAATAACGAGCTGTATATTGAGGACGTTAGCGTGAGCGGTTTGGCTAAGCAGTACGATACGCCTTGTTATGTCTACTCCAAGCAGGCGATCTTGGATGTTTATCAAGCCTATAGCGATAGCTTTGCCAGCCTTGAGCACCAAATATGCTACGCGGTAAAGGCCAATTCTAATTTGGCCGTATTAGGCATCTTGGCGCAGGCTGGTGCTGGCTTCGATATCGTATCCCGCGGCGAGCTGATGCGCGTGTTAGCAGCAGGCGGCCAAGCGGGTCGCGTCGTCTATTCAGGCGTAGGCAAGACATACAGCGATATCGAATTTGCTCTGCAGCAAGGTATTGGCTGCTTTAATGTCGAGTCCATCAGCGAGCTGTCGTTAATTAATGAAGTAGCCGACCAGCTAGATACACCAGCGCCGATATCCCTACGGGTCAATCCTGACGTCGATGCTAAGACTCATCCTTATATCTCAACGGGGCTAAAAGATAATAAGTTTGGCATCGCTCATGAACAGGCGCTTGACGTTTATGCGCAGGCCGCGGCGATGTCACATATTGAGATCGTTGGTATTGATTGTCATATCGGCTCGCAGCTCACCGAAGTTGCGCCCTTTGTAGCCGCACTGGACAAAGTGATTGAGCTGGTGCAGGCTTTAGCGGATCAAGGTATTACGCTCAAGCATGTGGACTTGGGCGGTGGACTAGGCGTGCGCTACATTGATGAGTCGCCAGTGTCCATCGCTGATTTTGCCGACGCGCTATTGCCGAAACTCACTGAGCTGGGTCTCAAAGTATTCTTTGAGCCGGGGCGCAGTATGGTTGCTAATGCTGGCGTGCTACTCACTCGCGTTGATGTTCTTAAACCGACCGAGCACAAAAACTTTGCTATCGTTGACGCGGCGATGAATGATTTGATCCGCCCAGCGCTGTATCAAGCAGAGATGGCAGTGATTCCTCAGCAGTTACCTAACGGTGGTATGCAAGCTGACGATACAAAGGCTTGGGATATTGTTGGCGCTATTTGTGAGACAGGTGATTTTTTGGCTAAGGATCGTGTATTGGCGCTTGCCGAAGGCGATATCTTGGCTATCACTGGTGCTGGCGCTTACGGCTTTACTATGAGTAGTAATTACAATTCGCGTCCGCGTGCTAGCGAGGTTATGGTGGCACAGAGTCAGCAGCAGTTGATTCGTAAGCGTGAGACGATCGAAGACTTATACCGCGATGAGATGCGTTGGCAAGATCAATAGCGAAATGACTAGCCGGCCCCTATGTCCATGGTAAAAGTCTGAGCTAAAAAGCTCCTAGTGATTTAGTAAATTTATTTTAAAAGCCCATTGTCATGATGACAGTGGGTTTTTTATGGTGACTATTTTATGACGAGTATTTCATGACGGTCTCTACCATTCATCACGCGCTGATAGTTATCATTGTGCAGGGTAGCGTGCTAATATAACCGACATATAAAAACAGAATAGGACACAAGGATATGTTGATAGAGTTTACAAAGATGCATGGGCTAGGTAACGATTTTATGGTTATCGATTTGGTGACTCAGCGCTTAGATTTGACCAAAGAGTTGGTAGAGTTATTGGGCGATCGGCACTTAGGTATAGGCTTTGATCAGCTGCTAGTCGTTGAGCCGCCAATGCGCCCGGATGTTGATTTTAGCTATCGCATCTTCAATACCGATGGCACTGAAGTTGAGCAATGCGGCAATGGCGCGCGCTGTTTCGCGCGTTTTGTGCAAGCACGTAAGCTGTCATTTAAGCAGCGCTTGCGGGTTGAGACGGCGAGCGGCGTCATCTCTTTGACCACTGATCGTTATGGTTGGGTCGAGGTCGATATGGGTAAGCCTAAATTTGAGCCGGATGAGATTCCGTTTACCCCAAAAGCCACCACCAAAATCCAAAACGCCTATCATCTCGATGTCGCCGGTACACCAGTACAGCTTTATGTTGCTAATATGGGCAATCCGCATGCAGTTATCAAGGTCGACGATGTGCTAGATGCGGAAGTGGCCACTTTAGGCAAAGCCATTGAGTCGCACCGAGCGTTTCCGGATCGGGTCAATGTCGGCTTTATGCAAGTGATGAATCAGCGTCATATCCGTCTGCGGGTGTATGAGCGCGGAGTGGGCGAGACGCAAGCTTGCGGCACTGGCGCTTGTGCGGCAGTCGCTATCGGTATCCGTGAAGGCTGGCTCGATGAAGGCGAGGATATCCGCGCGCAGCTCTACGGCGGTAGTATGATTGTCAAATGGCAGCCAGGCTATTCGGTAATGATGACCGGTCCTACTGCCTTTGTATATGAAGGGGTATTCAGTCCCGATGGTATTATGGCGCAAGCGGGTCTCAAGCCTAATTCGCCAAGCTAAATACGGCTAGCTAAGAGAGTATTTAAGATACCAACTAAGAGAGCAATCAAGAGAAAAGCTATGAGCGTCAAAGATTATGTCAATCCGGCAACGGATATAGAGACCGATGCGGTGTTACGTGAGCTATTGACGCCAGTGCATCGTTGGCTAAATACCTTGTCAGTACGCAATCACTCTGAGCATACTTTGACAGCTTATCTCGCTGGCGTTCAGCAGTTAGCGTTGTATCTGCGCGGTAAGCGTCTGAGTTGGACGCGCTGTGATAAGCGCCAATTAGCTCAGCATATCTCTCAGCGTCTTGATGAAGATAAGCTTGCGCTAGCCAGCGTGCAGCAAGAGCTCTCGGCGATCCGTCATTTTTATAGTTGGCTTATCGAAGAGGACATAGCGCGTATCAACCCGACGACTGGCTATCAGCTCAAGCGCAGTCCGCGGCCGTTGCCTTCGATTGCTGATGTTGATCTGCTCACTCAGCTTTTAGAGCAAGAACTGCCTGATACGCCAGAGCAGGCGAGATTGTGGCTGCGAGATAAAGCAATGTTTGAGCTGCTCTACAGCAGTGGCTTACGGGTAGGCGAGCTGGTGGCGCTCGATATGATAGATATCGATTTGTCTGATTTGCGCGTTCGAGTGACCGGTAAAGGCAACAAAACGCGTTTAGTGCCAATTGGTAATAAGGCAGCTGAAGCGATTAAGCGCTACTTACCGCATCGTAACCTTTGGGTAGAGGGGCAAGACAGCGCTTTATTTATTAGTGAAAAGCTCGGTACGCGGCTCTCTACTCGCGCCGTACAGCAGCGTTTAAAAGTAGCAGCCAAACGCGCCGGTATCGCACAAAACCTCTACCCGCACCTGCTGCGTCACTGCTTTGCCTCGCATATGCTCTCCGGCAGTGGTGATTTGCGCGCGGTACAAGAGATGCTCGGTCATAGCGATATTAGCACCACTCAGATCTATACCCATGTAGACTTTGCTAAGCTTACCCAAGTCTATGATCGCGCCCATCCGCGCGCCTCTCTTACTCAAAACGATAGTGAGTGATAGTCAGATTAAAAATGAACTGCGTTTAATATATAAGTTATGATCGTGGGACTAGTATAAATTTTACTGGCGTGCTGTTATCGTTCGATGCTGCATAAAATTCATCCCAGTTTCACGTGATAATATGACGTTTTTATTTCAATTAAATTTACACCCAATTCTTATAAATACTATTAAGCCAAGCGATGACACTGAAAAATAGGCATCTTCTCGCGCCCTTGCTGCTGCGTTGACTTATCAAAACTAGCGAAAACTAAAGCGTAATCCTTGTGCTTATCCTCAGTTTTCATCTCGCTGCTCTCGTAGCTGTCGACTATCGTGCCATCAAAGGCGGTAATGGCACTATGTCCCCAAGTCTGGCGCGCCTGCCCGTCCTTATAATGATGCTCGCCGCCTTGTGCCGCGCCTATGACTAAGCACTGACTATCTAGCGCTCGCGCGCGTAGCAGTAGCTCCCAATGCGCTTGTCCGGTCAGATAAGTAAAGGCAGACGGCGCGCTTAGCAGCTCAGCACCGGCTTGACGCAAACGTTGAGCAAGCGCGGGGAAGCGCAAATCAAAGCACACCATCATTCCTAGCTGATAGCTCTCACCTGCGACTTCGATAGGGGTGACGACAGTTTGCGTGCCCGGCTCAAACGTTGCCGCTTCGTTATAGCTGCCTTGCTTATCGGCGACTGTGGCGGTGAATAGATGAATTTTGTCATAGCGAGCAAGCCGGCTACCATCGGGCGCAAACAGTTGACTGACTTGACGTAGACGACCATCAGGAACTAGCGCGCCATCCGGACGAAACGGGCAAGGTAGCGAGCCGGCTAACAGGTGCACGTTGTGCTCGCGCGCGTAGCTAGCAAGCGTCGCTGATAGCGACTCGAAACGCTCGGCAGTGGCAAACTGACGACCCATGCTACAACAGTTCTCAGGCAAAACGATCAGCTGCGCGCCTTGAGTGCTCGCTTCCTCAATACCAGCCTTAATAGTGCTAAGATTGGCTTCGATATCTTGCTGACTGTTCATTTGTAGCGCCGCGACGTTTAATACTTTATTCATAGAGCTTCTCGTTTAATAGTAATAGATATTATTTTTAGCGATAAAAAGGACTATAACGCTATATATGTTATAAATTATCATAGCAATAGGACTATGAAAAATGCTATCGTCATGACCCATTAGAGTGATAAGTCGCTATCAACCGTGATTATGAATCAAAACCACATCAGTACTGGAGTGCAATAAACTGCTCATGAGTATGTCATTTGGCTTAGGCGCTACGCTAAATACCTCACAAAAGCTTACCCCGCAGATGCAGCAAGCTATCAAGCTCTTGCAGCTCTCAAGCCTTGAGTTAGCACAAGAGGTGCAAGCCAAGCTTGAGAGTAACCCACTACTTGAGCGTATTGAGGATGAAGAAGAGCGCTATGACGAAGATAGCAGCGATCTAGAAATGGCTGAAGATCCGTTAACGCTTGAGATGTGGAACAGTGGCACTAACGATAATGATGATAGCTATGACGGTTATGACAGTTACGATAGTCAAGACAGTGTAGACAGCTTCGATAAATTGCAGCAAGCCCATATCGACGGTAGCGCGATGGATATCGATAATGAGACGATGGCTGACCCTACTTATGATAGCGCCTACGCTGACCAGCATACTGTTGAGACGACGAGTTTTACGGCAACGCCCTCAGATCAAGCTGCCTCTAGCCCTATCGATTTTGATGATTTAGAGCGCTATCAAGGCACAACCAACGCCAGTATTCAAGACTATATACGTTGGCAGCTCAATTTTAAACGCTTATCAGACACCGACACTATGATCGCCGATTATCTCATCGATGCGATGGATGAGATGGGCTTTATCCGCTTAGATATCGATGACTTGCTGCAGAGTTTTGCCACTATGGCAAGCTTTTATCAGTGGCCAGAGCCAATAGAGTACGATGAAATAACCGTCATGCTTAGAGTCATTCAGTCTTGTGACCCCTTAGGGGTAGGGGCGCGTAATCTGAGTGAATGCTTGGCCATTCAGCTTAGCAAACTTGATCGCAATACAGAGCATTTGGCCGAAGCGCAAGCTCTGCTATCTGCCAGCGAGCATTTAGTGAGCAACAATATTAAAGCGCTAACTCAGGCGACTGGCCTAAAAGCCGCACAGATCACCCCAGCGCTAAGTTTACTGCGTCAGCTCAATCCTGCGCCGGGTCTGGCCTTTCAAAGTAGCCAGTCCAGTTATGAGCAGGCTCCTGAGAGTTATGATATTCCAGATGTCTTAGTTACTCCCATTCGTCGTCATCGTTCAGCGGCGCTCGAAGCAGATAGAGCAGTCAGCGATGAGCGCTGGCAGGTCAGTCTTAATCCAGAGACACTACCGAAACTGCGTATAAATGAAGACTACGCCAATCTAGTCAAACGCGGTGATGATAGCTCAGACAATCAATATCTACGTGAAAACCTCAGCGATGCCAAGCTGTTTATTCGCAGTATTGAGGAGCGTAACCAAAACCTGTTAAAGGTGGCGACGAGTATTGTCAGACGTCAGCAAGAGTTTTTACGTCATGGCGCTTCTGCTATGCAGCCTTTGATCTTAAAGGATATCGCTGAAGAGGTAGAACTACATGAGTCTACAGTCTCCCGTTTAACCACCAGTAAATCCATCTTGACCCCGCAAGGTCTATTTTCACTCAAGTACTTTTTCTCATCGCATGTGAGTAGCCGTGAAGGCGATGTCTCATCGACCGCTATTAGCGCTATGATCAAACAGCTCATCGCCAATGAAGCACCAAAAAAACCGCTCTCCGATAGTCGCCTGCAGCAGCACTTGCATGCAGAAGGTATCGACATCGCTAGACGTACGGTAGCTAAGTATCGCGAAGCTATGGGGATCGGTTCTTCCACTCAGCGCAAACAAAAATACTGATTTCAGTGGTGCTAGGCGCGTCAATGAATAGTCGCTTAAAAGGTATGATAGTTGCTAGGAATAAAAATAAAATTTTTTGATTATATAGATTTTAGCAATATATAGCAGTTAACTTTACATTTTATTACAGTATAGCGTCTTGCTACTCTTAGGTATTCGTGACAAATTAGAAGGGCATCAACAGCAAAAACTGAAGGACATTTAGCTTTTAAAGATCGAAGATTTGGAGCTGTTTAAAAGACGAATTCAAAGGCATTCTAAGGTGTCAGTAGATACCGATAATGAGTTTTGACAAAAGGAGATTTGAAAAAGCGACACTTTATATAGAATGCACTATTGGTTATATCGTCATTGCTCTTTAAGATTAGCTTTTAACATCAGTTTTTGACAGTTCGATGGCTCCAGCTGATACCGGTTAGTTTACCGTACTATCAGTTCACTATAAGTGGTAATAAATATAAGGACAAGTATATGAACGTATCTATTAGTGGTCACCATATCAGTGTTACCGATGCCATGAATACCGCAGTCCGCGAAAAATTAGAAAAAATTGAGCGTCATTTCGATCAGATTCAGAGCATTCAGGTGATTTTGTCTTTAGACAATAGCGGCGCTAGTGATGGCGGCAAAAAGAGCCACAAAGCCGAAGCTATCATGCGAGTCTCAGGTCAAGAGATGTTCGTACAGGCGCAAGATGACGACATGTATAAAGCCATCAACGAGATGTCAGATAAGCTTGAGCGGCAAGTACGTAAATATAAGACCCGCCAACAAGACAAAAAGACTCGCGCGACTGGACGTGACAACAGCTATAACAATAGCGAAGCTGCTGATGCTGCCTCAGCGATGTAGCCATGAGCTTACCTATTGAGATAGGTTTATAGTACAAGCATAAACGCTTTGACTGGTTTGGTGGTACGCATAGCTGATAATAAACATAATACCAAAACTTAGCTATGCCTATACCGAGCCAGTCAATCAGCTGTATTTAGCGTGACAACATTCACAATGTTAACAATATTGACAATAAGGAAAGCCAATAAGAAGAATAGAGAGAAGATGATAATTCACTAAATTTGTAGCGCAAAATCAGTAGCGCTAATCAACGTAAAACCCAAAAAAGACCTCAACCGATGAAACGATTGAGGTCTTTTAGGTTTAAAAATTACCAGTTTGATTTATAGGCATTTAGCTCTATCTATGGACATAAAGAATTTTAGCCACCACCGACCGCTTGTACCACTTCGATAGTCATTCCTTCCACCACGCGCATTTGTGCCAACTCGCTTTTAGGCACTAGGTCTCCATCGACTTCTACCGCATAGCGCCCTTGACTTAAGCCAAGCTCATTCACTACTAACTGCACGGTTTGATGCGTAGTCTGTAAGGTCTTACCGTTGACAGTGATGGTACTCATAAAGTGGGCTCCCTAGTTATCTAACGTATCCATTTTATTTAATATCGAATCTATGATTAAAGTGGTTTGCCGAGACGAAAAGCTGTTATGGCAAGCCACAACCAACCTGCTATCATCAGCACTCCGCCGATCGGGGTAATAGCGCCAAACCAACGCGGTGCGCCTAAGGTCATAGCGTAGAGACTACCAGCAAATACTATTACTCCGAGCTGTAACAACCACGCCGTCGCTTGAGTGGCATAATTAAGGCGCAGTAATATGCCAACCAATAGCAGTCCGAGCGCATGAATAAACAAATAAAGTGTCGCGGTATGCCACCAAGCAAGCTGCTGCTCATCAACCAAGTTTTTGAGTCCATGAGCGCCAAACGCGCCTAGAGCAACCGCGATAGCCATATTAACGGCAGCAATACCTATCCAATTGATCATTTATAAACTCTTAATTTTTATAAAAATAGCTGTACCTATAGTCAGTTCTAAATAAAACCGATACGCTAATATATTCGTGCAGTTGATATAAATTTTCCTGACGTGCTGTGTCGTTGCGGACAGAGGCTGCAAAAAATTCATCCCAACCGCACTGTATCGTTTTTAACGTGGATTAACTATATAATAAAATCAAGCCACTCGTACAATCATCACTGTATAAACACAATCATTATTGAATATCGTCAGGCAAAATCACACTCTCAATAGTCATGGCCTCACGGATTTTGTCCATCGCGTTCTTTTCGATCTGACGCACACGCTCAGCCGATATAGAGTAGACCGCCGCCAATTCGTGCAAGGTGGATTTTTGCTCAGTAAGCCAGCGCTGCTCAACGATATCACGAGAGCGATCATCTAGCGTCCCCATTGCTTCAATCAACGCGGATGAATTATTGGCTTCCCAATCAGACTCTTCTACCATCTCAGCTGGATCTATACCGTCCTCTAAGAACAGCTGCGGCGCGTAACGCCCGTCGTCATCATCGCTCGATTGGGTCTCAAAAGAGGCGTCATAAGAGGTCAGGCGCGACTCCATCTCTAGCACTTGCTTGCGAGTGACGTTGAGATCGTTCGCAATCGCATCTGCCTCTTCTAAAGTCAGCTGATTGTTGGTCTTTTTTAGGCTACGTAGGTTAAAAAATAACTTACGATGCGCTTTGGTGGTCGCCACTTTGACAATGCGCCAGTTACGAATCACAAACTCGTGAATCTCAGCTTTGATCCAATGCACGGCAAAAGAGACTAAGCGCACGCCCTTATTCGGATCGAAGCGCTTGACCGCTTTCATCAAGCCCAGATTGCCTTCTTGAATCAGATCCGCTTGCGGCAAACCATAGCCTGAGTAGCTACGCGCGATATGTATCACAAAGCGCAGATGCGACATCACGAGTAACCGCGCGGCTTCGACATCACCTTCATCATAGTAGCGGTGTGCAAGCTCTTGTTCTTGCGTTGGGGTCAAAATAGGAATTTGGTGCACAGTATTAATATAAGCGCCTAGGT
Source organism: Psychrobacter sp. TB20-MNA-CIBAN-0197 (assembly GCF_040309765.1). Taxonomy (NCBI): domain Bacteria; kingdom Pseudomonadati; phylum Pseudomonadota; class Gammaproteobacteria; order Moraxellales; family Moraxellaceae; genus Psychrobacter; species Psychrobacter sp. TB20-MNA-CIBAN-0197. The sequence continues at coordinate 49,325 of NZ_JBEOPC010000017.1, read as the reverse complement.
TTACCCCAGGAGCCGTCAAGTGAGTCGGCATGGCCGGTACTAAATCGCGAGTGCTGGTTTTTTCTAAGGCACTAGCGTCGTACGGCGGTCGTTTTGCTGCCGCTTCTAACGCTGCTGTGCGAGCAGCATTTTGCTCAGTAGTCACTTTATCATTACTGCGAGGTTTTTTTGGTGGTGACGATTTTTTTGTCGCAGAATCAGTGGAAGAAGTAGTCATATCTTTGACCTTAATCAAGTAAATAGGCAAATAAATAAACAAGTATGCAAAGTAGAATAATTATAGTAATTGTAAAGGATAGCTGTCGTTAGTTGCTATCGGTTTTGGTAATGATGAAGTGAAATATTGTATCGGCTTGCTGCGCGGCTTTGTTATGCCTAGCTTCATCAGTAGCAGTAACCGCTTCATCATTGCGGCTATCGGTTACCGTATTAACTAACAGCTGGAGCGTCTCTGTATTAGCCGTTTGCGATTGCCGACAAAAGGCAGTGATGTCTGCTTGCGAGTTGGGATCAGTGGCAACAACATATAAAGACTCACCGATAGCGACATCACGCAAAGCCACTTTTGTCTTTAATAATGGCATCGGACAAGCCAAACCGCGACCATCAACGTAACCTTTTATGAGAAGGGCAGAGTCCGCTTCTATTCTCGTTTTATTATCCAAGTGTGACCTTATCTCGCTGATATAAGAAGCCGGTAATAGCGCTAACAAATCAGCGATAACTTGCTGCTCATTGGCAGACAAGCTCGATGAGAGCGTTATAAAATAAGGGGCAGATACCGTAGTTTTAGACGCAGCTGACATAAATCAAACCTTGAACGATAAATGCTTATTATAACAAACTGCTAGGCTAGAAGAGCAGTTGAATATTATCATCACAGTGTTTGATGTTTTAGCATGGCACAATAATGTTACTTAACCGTGACGCTTGCTGAGATATTAGTAGTCAGTCTGAGCCAACAATTGACGTTATACCCTCAAGCTTATATAGTCAAAACAGCCAAGAACCCTACTATAGTCAGTGCGAAATAAAGTCGATACGCTAAATATTAACGTGCAACTGGTATTCATTTTCCTTGCGTGCTGTGTCTACGCTGTTTCGATGTTGCGCAGCTCTCATTGACAAGATGAATCCCAGCTGCACTGCATCGGTTTTAAAGTGATTCAACTATATCAGCGTTCGGTATTTGCCTGTGTTGCTTAAATAATAGGATACTCATTTGAAGTTTATTTATCGACCATCAACGCCAAGTGTACTCGTGCTGGCACTGCTGCTCAGTAGTGTCAGTTATGGGGCGAGCGTAACGCTAAGTCGCCTTGAGCCGCTTGCCACGCCAACAGTGTCCACCTCAGCTTTTAGCCCTTGGCAGCAGCCGTCCGATGAGCTTGATTTGCCCAATTTGCAAGGGCAGGCGCTGAGCTTTGCTGATCAATATCAAAATAAGCGCATTGGTGAATGGTCGCTACAAAACATCAATGGCCAGGCCAAGATGGAGCACGACCCTTGGATTCAAGAGACGATGAAGGCGATGACTTGGCGACTCAACGCTCAAGCTCGTCAGCAAGCGCCGTTGGCTTTAGTGATTATTGATAACCCAAGTATCAATGCCTTTGCCGCACCCGGCGGGGTTATCGGTATTAATACCGGTACTATACTCGCGGCGGATAGTATGGACGAATTGGCAAGCGTCGTTGCTCACGAAGTGGCGCATATCAGTCAGCGCCATTATGAGAGCGGTGCAGACGCGCGCAAAAAAGCGCTACTGATGCAAATCGGCGGTATGCTCGCGGCGATAGCTGCCTCCGCAGTCGATGGCGATGCGGCAGCAGCAGTGATGATGGGCTCGCAGACGGCGACTATGAATAGCAGCATGGCCTTTAGCCGTAGTAATGAGCGCGAAGCGGACCGGGTGGGCATGCAGATCATGACGCAGGCAGGCTACGATCCACGCGCTATGCCGAGATTTTTTGCGACGATGAACCAAAAGAGTCAGCTCAATCAAGTCGAAAACCGCTATTTACCAAGCTTTGTGCGCTCACATCCTTTGAGTAATGAGCGCTTAAGCGAGTCGCAAGCCCGTGCTCAGCAGTATGCGCCTTTATCTTTGACGCAGCAGCAGCGCCATCAAGCGTTGTTTGATTTGTTATATTGGCGCGTGCAAGTCATGGGCCAGCATACCTCAGAAACGGCGCTGACTACCGCCGTGGTCAGCAGTCCTGGCGCTAAGCTTGCCTTGATGTACTGGTACAGTCAGCAGCAACGTTTCGATGATGCCGAGCAGCTAATGAAGGAGCTGTCAGCGCTACCAGCAAGTCAGCTGCAGATACTAGAGCCATTATTATCTATCACCTATAGCCAAGTGCTCAGTGAACAAAACAAATGGCAGCGAGCCGTAGAAGTTTTAAGCGCGCAGCAGCGCCTTTATCCGGAGCGCCGTGATTTGCGGCTATACTTAGCAGAAGCCCTCACCAGTAATAATCAGCCACTACAAGCGCAAGCTCTACTTAAGCCGTTAACCCAAGAGCAAGCCAGTGACCGCTATGCTTGGCAAAGCTTGCAATTGGCTAACGAAAAACTCGCTAAAACCTCAAGCTCAGCGGCTATCAAAGCGATTGCGACGATTAATGCTCTGCGCTACCGCAGTCATGATCAGCTCTGGAATGGACGTTATGATTCGGCATTGACGTCTTTGACGCAAGCTAAGCAACTGGCTGAGAAAATGCCAAACTCTTCTGGTCGTAGTCCGTTATTAGCCAGTATCAAAAAAGAAATCAGCGAAGTAAAAACCGCCCAAGACTTTAAGCCTTAGGCGGTTAGGAGGGACGAAGTTCGCTATAAACCGAGCGCGTGCAATCGGTGCAGGTCTAGCCTTGCAGCGCTTCTTTGACCAGTCTTGAGATAACCGCGGGATCGGCGCGGCCTGCGGTTTTGGTTTTCATAGCGCCCATGACGCTCCCCATATCGCGCATGGAGGTAGCGCCTTGATCGCTAATCTCTTGGTTGACTAAGGCGGCAAGCTCGTCATCATCCATCTGTTTTGGCATAAACTCATTGATAATGTCAATCTCGAACTGCTCTTTACTCGCCAAGTCATCACGGCCATTCGCGGTAAAAATAGCCAATGACTCTTGACGCTGTTTGAGCTGCTTTTGTAGTATCTCTAGAACGCCCGCATCATCTAGCTCCACTTTACGGTCGATTTCGATTTGCTTGACGACAGATTGTACATTGCGCATGACTTTGACGCGCTCAAGCTCGCGGGCTTTCATAGAGGTGACAATAGTATCTGCTAGCTTTTGCTTAATAGAGCTCATAATGGTGGCTAATCCTTGTTTATAGGGTGCTTTTTGGTGTTGTAATATAAATTTCGATAGGTAATAAGATGAATAATAAAAAGTGTAGCACAAAAAACGCCACTGATATCTATTGATAACAGTGGCGCTGATGTACGACTACTGATGTACGGCTAACTGATAGCTAGCAATTAGTACATACGCGTGGTACGAATAGTGTCGCGTTGCAGCTTTTTCTTATAACGCTTTACCGCAGCGGCTTTTTTGCGCTTGCGCTCTTGCGTTGGCTTTTCATAAAACTCACGCTTACGTACATCTGACAATACGCCAGCTTTTTCGCAAGCACGTTTAAAACGACGGATAGCGATATCAACGGGTTCGTTTTCTTTGACCTTAACTGCAGGCATGAAGACTCCTTATAGGGATGAGATACAAAGGCATTAGTTTGGCTGTGTATTAGTATTTAGCGCTAATATCTCAAAATTCGCGCATCAGCTCAAACTAGGATAAGTTTGCACAGAAGTACAAGGGCGGTAATTCTACCTAAAATCATCAATAAAGTCAAGGCTTTTGGTGTGCTTATCGTCACTCAGCGACTGATTATAAAAAGACAAATTCTGCGTTATTAGAGCACCTAGAGTTACGTTACCTGAAGTATTTACAGATCAATACCGTCTAATTTGGTTATTTATCTTATAAAGTTTCTTATTTGCCTTATAAAGTAATACTCACTAAGTCACAAAAATGCCGATAAAAAACCTTATGACGATAACGGCTTTAACCGAATTTATGCTATGATAATTGCAACAATTCAGTAAGCTTTATCGGTTTTTATATCAATTTTAGTGAGGATGTTGGAATGAGAAAAACGGCACTAAACACAGCATTGTGGACGACTCTAGTGGTCAGCTTGGGCGTTAGTCTTAGCGCTTGTAGCGATGGTCATGAAGCAGTAACAGCGCCAGAGCGAGCCGAGCAGGCTGCTGAGATTGCTCGTGCCAATGCTCCTGAAGCAGAAGATATGGAGTTTGCAGAAACTGAGCCTATGGTTGTCGAGACGACTGAGACGGCAGAAGTTGATGCTGGTGATGCTGAAGCTGAGGTGGCAGCGGTAGAAGAGCCTGCAGCCTCTGAGGATTTAGCCGTCAACGTTGGCGCTGAGCTCTATAACAAGCAATGCATGGCCTGTCACGCTACCGGCTTGCTCAATGCACCAAAATTCGGTGACGCTGAGGCTTGGGCACCGCGTATCGAAAAAGGCGTAGAGACTCTGACCACTCATTCAGCGGAAGGCTTTAATCAAATGCCAGCGCAGGCTTATAATGGCGTGACCGAAGATCAAATCAAAGCTGCTGTTGAATATATGATTGCCGAAGCCAGCTGATAGTCGTTATTCGCTCTTGAAATTTGTTAAACGAGCCGTCATTGTGTGCTAACAATGGCGGCTTTTTGGCTTTAGGGTTAGGGTCTGTTATTAGCACATACAGGGTAATAACGCAGCGACCCCATAGTAAGATAAAGATAGTAAGATAAAGGCGATAGCATGAAAGTATTAGGGTTAGAGACTTCTTGTGACGAGACGGGTCTGGCGATCTTTGATAGCGAGCAGATTAACAGCGCTAATAAGGGCCTAGTTGGGCAAGTATTGTACTCACAAATTGAGCTGCATGCTGTCTATGGCGGCGTGGTGCCTGAGCTGGCGAGTCGCGACCATATTCGCAAATTAGTGCCACTACTCGATGAGCTGCTAGCGCAGTGTGATATGAGTAAAAACGACATTGATGCTATCGCCTATACCAAAGGCCCAGGCCTTATCGGTGCGCTGATGACGGGCGCGCTGTTTGGTCGTAGCTTGGCGTTTGGCTTAGGTATTCCGGCTATCGGCGTGCACCATATGGAAGGTCATCTGCTTGCGCCTTTGATGGGCGCTAATCCGCCGCCGTTTCCGTTTGTCTCTTTGCTCGTCTCAGGTGGCCATACCCAGCTGATCGCGGCTAAAGGCATCGGCGAGTATGAGATACTAGGCGAGTCCATCGATGATGCGGCAGGGGAGTGCTTTGATAAAGCCGCTAAGATGTTAGGCTTGCCTTATCCTGGTGGTCCAAATATTGCCAAGCTTGCCGAAATGGGTAACCCAAACGCCTATGAGCTACCACGGCCAATGCTGCATCGCGGTCTTGATTTTTCGTTTAGTGGTATGAAAACAGCAGTGCATAATCTGATTAAAGATACCCCGCAGTCCGGTGGCTCAGGCAATAGCGCTGATAGCGATCCGCAAGTACGCGCCGATATTGCCGCAAGCTTCCAACACGCGATGGTCGATACGCTAGTAAAAAAATGCGTCAAAGCGCTTAAACAAGCGAATATGACCAGACTCGTTATCGCGGGCGGCGTCAGTGCCAACACACATCTGCGCGAGACGCTAGAGACTGAGCTGACGAAAATTAATGCGACTGTACATTACGCACCGCCAGCACTTTGTACAGATAATGGCGCAATGATTGCTTATGCTGGATTTGAGCGCCTAAACGCTGGACAAACGGATGATCTGGCAGTGAGCTGTATCCCGCGTTGGCCGTTGACAGAATTACCAGCACTGTTGCCTGCAGTATAACGTTCAAAAGCCATATAAATTAAGGATAATCTATGCAGTGGCTAGCAATAGGCTTAGGAGCAGCATTAGGCGCGTGTTTACGTGGCTATTTAGCGCGCTTTAATCCACTGCATCACTGGATACCGCTTGGTACGCTTGGCGCAAATGTCTTGGGCGGCCTGCTGATTGGCCTTGCGCTCGTCTGGTTTGAGCGTATGGGTAGCGATTTATCGCCTAATATCAGACTGTTTGTGATTACTGGGTTTTTGGGTGGATTGACGACCTTTAGTACCTTTAGTGCTGAGGTATTTACTTTTATTAGTGCGGGTAAAGTATTGGCAGGGCTAGGATTGATCGGTCTGCACGTTGGATTGACACTGCTGGCAACCGCGCTTGGGTTTTATTTCTTTAAGCTAGTTTTGTAGGTGTTGATAGATATTAATCGTTCAATGGTCTGTTATAAGTGGTTCCATTGTACCAGTCTGTTTTAAGTAGTATGTTAATAGGTTTTTGGGGTGAAATAGCTGGTTCTGTTGGGGTATACCCATAAGGAACCAATTAGGTACTTTCACTGATTCGGTACCCTAGTGAGGACTTGAATCTTAGGGTGTAGGCTAGTGATAACAATAGCCTACATTATTTATAGCAGGTCAGTGTACATGGCAGTAAAACGCCCCGACTATATCGAAGGTTGATTTACTTGAGTCAGGCATCGCTGCCTGACAGGGTTAAAAGATCATAATAACGTTTTTCAAACTCACTCTTCTTAGGTGATGTGGTTAATAATGGGGTTTTGATCCTACATACCTGAAAAATTTCAATAGTAGCACTAAAACACAAACTCCTATTCAATCCCCTTAACGTCTTCTTAACAGGCTACTTGCTATCGTAAGGAATCATATTCCTTACGATCCTGTTGAGAATCCCGTTTATGTTACCCTCTCAAGCACTTAGCACTATTAGTAATCAAGCTAATACGAAAAAAAGCTTTGCAAGCAAAATTTTTGATCGCAAGATTAATCTTAGCTTTCTGATTATCATTGTCGTGCTTTATTTAATAGCTACTGCCAATATTGGCTTTTTTACGCAAGTGTTAAGTGTTTATCCACTTAGCACAAACATTGGCTTTATAGTGTCTCTCTCAGGCTTATTATTTAGCTTGATGTGGCTAATCGTTCAGTTGCTATGCTATCGACCCATTGCCAAACCAGTGCTGATTGCTTTAGTGCTGATAGCAGCTGTGTGCGGGTATTTTACCGATGCTTACGGCACCATATTTGATACTAATATGCTAATTAATAGCTTACAGACTGATCAAGCAGAAGCGATGGAACTGATGTCGCTAAGCTTTTTTATTCGGCTGCTAATATTAGGTGTTGTACCTGCTGTTATTATTAGCAAATTAAAAATAAAACCTACTTCCTTACGACGCTCGATACTACAAAAGACAGCTACTTTGATAGCGGCTATTGCCTTAGTAGGCGTTTGCTTATTGCCCTTTGGTGATCAATACGCCACCTTTTTTCGTCAGCATAAAATGGTGCGTAGTTATACCAATCCTATTACTCCTATTTATTCAGTCATCAAACTCGGTACTGATTATATTGATGAGCTACGCCGTCCTGATACGATGATACTGCACGCAACTGATGCCAAACGTAACGCTGCTAATGGTAGTACAGCAAAACCAAAACTCATGGTATTTGTCGTTGGTGAAACAGTGCGCGCTGACCATATTAGCTTAAATGGTTATAAGCGCGATACGATGCCACTACTTGCCAAGCAATCTAATATTTATAGCTTCAAAAATGCCACCTCTTGCGGTACTTCTACAGCTTACTCAGTGCCTTGTATGTTCAGTTATGCTAATCGTTCAGACTATAATCCGGATGAAGCAGACTATAATGAAAACGTGCTAGATACGCTCAATAAACAAGGCGTAAACGTTATTTGGCGCGATAATAATTCAAGCTCTAAAGGCGTGGCGGATCGAGTGACTTTTGAAGACTACAAAACGAGCGATATCAATCCAAATTGCGATGATGAATGTCGCGATATCGGTATGCTTGATGGTTTTGATAAGCTTGTAAAAACAGGCGCTTCTGCTAAAGATACACTGATTTTATTACATCAAATGGGCAATCATGGTCCCGCTTACTACAAGCGTTATCCTAAGGCTTTTGAAGAATATAAACCCGTCTGTATGACCAATGAGCTATCCAAGTGCGATGACCAATCAGTTATTAACGGCTATGACAATGCGATTCGTTATACCGATTACTTCTTGAATAACGTGATTGATACGCTAAAAACTTACGAGCCCGATTATGATGTGGTAATGGTATATATTAGCGATCATGGTGAGAGTTTAGGTGAGAATAATATCTACTTGCACGGCCTGCCTTACTCTATAGCACCCGCTGCGCAAAAGCAGGTGCCTGTCATTATTTGGTCGCCTACTAATAATAGTATTGATAAAAACAGCCTTATGCTTGATAAGCCAGTATCACACGATTTTATTACCCCAACTTTACTTCAATTTTTCGGTATTACCACCGACGAGATGCTATCAAAACCTACTTTTTTCCAGTATACCCATTAAATTATTTTTTATCCGCCTCACGCTTTTTATAGAGTAGTAGCCATTATGTATAAAATACTTATTATTGAAGACAATCCCGATATCGTCGCCAACATTTACGCTTTTTTTGAGACTAAAGGCTTTGAGTTAGACAATGCTCATAATGGCATTAGTGGCTTAACGCTAGCTTCAAATAATCGTTATGACGTTATCTTACTAGATGTGATGTTGCCTGGCATGGATGGCACCAAATTGTGCAAGGCGCTTCGAGAGGAATTGCATAATAAAACACCTGTGCTCATGCTGACGGCACGTGATACGATTCTGGATAAAGTCACAGGTTTTGATAGTGGCGCTGATGATTATTTGGTCAAGCCTTTTTCGCTCGTCGAATTAGAATCCCGTATTAAAGCTTTGATTCGTCGGCATCAAGACGATCATTTTCAACATAATATTACCGTTGGCAAACTGTCTTTAAATACCGATGAGCACACGGTTACTCGTGAGGGTAAATCACTCAAGCTCACGCCAACAGGGTTTAAAATACTGAATACCCTGATGAGCGCCGCACCTCGAGTCGTCAATAAGAATGAGCTTGAGGAAAAATTATGGGGTGAAGATATACCTCACAGCGATGCTTTACGTACGCATATGCATAGTGTGCGCGCTCAAGTTGATAAACCGTTTATTGAGCCGATGATCATGACCATAGCGGGCGTTGGCTATCAGATTATCAACCCTGATAAAGTCTAAAATTTCACAATACGATTTACAGATTAGAGTCTATTATAAGCAGTCATATCTATATTTTTTCTTACGCTATCTATTGCCTTACACTAAATAAGCGTCTGCCATGTTCACTATAGACTCAATCGCCAATAAGTTTCGAATCTCCTATTTTGTATTCGCTTTATTGCTTTGCACGGCTTTCGTCAGCATTTTTATGTATGCTGAGATGCGAATTGAACAGGACTTAGTGAAAGGGCGACTTTTACAGCAGCTACAAATCAGTCAAGAAAAATATGGTGAACAGGCTGTTTATACAGCAAATCCGGGTATTAAAATTTATCGTTATGATAGTGCGCCTGAGAATTTAAAAACAATAGCCAACGGAACCGTTCAAGAAATGCGAGTAACCGTAAATAATAAAGCGGGTAAAACTGAAACTAATCTGCATTTTTTTGCTTATCCACAAAATGAGCAAAACTATATTTTGACCTACTTAGAAGGGTCTGAAATGGCGATGGAGAATTATCCTGTTTTAGCAATCTTTGAGAATCTAGAAGATATATTTGCTGATGCACTAAAAATTGCGGTCCTTTTGAGCTTACTAATCGCTGCGCTATTCTCTTATTTATCCTCTAAGCAAATCATCAAGCCTTTATTAGATCTAAAAAAAGCGGTAGAGACCGATAATCAAAATTTAACCGAATTAACCCACCTACCCTCAGAAGTTGGGGTGTTAGCACAAGCGATTGATGAGAAAAATAATAACCTTGAGCAGTATCTAAAGCGTGAGCAATTATTCACAGGCGATGTCAGCCATGAATTGCGTACCCCTTTAACCATAATAATGGGCGCATCCGAGGTATTAGCCTCCCAATTAGCGCACGACAGCTATTTAAGCGAATTTACTAACCGTATCAACACGACTGCAAAGGAGACCACTGAGATTATCAGCGCCTTATTACTACTCTCTCGTGCCCCTGAAAAACTGGATGCCCCGCAAACCTCTATTAATAGTATTGCTATAAATGAGGCGCAGCGCTTAAACTATCTACTCAAATATAAGTCAGTCACTTGTACAATAATCGCTGAACAAGTGTATTTTACAAACGTGCGTCCTGAACTGCTAAAAATGGCGCTAGGTAACCTCATTAAAAATGCCTTTCAATACACAGATGATGGCGAAGTCATCATAACTATCGATAGTGACAAAATAGTCGTTACTGATACGGGTCTTGGTATTCCTGAGAGTATGATGCCGCTGCTGTATGAGCGCTTTGAGCGTTTAGAGCATAGCAATACGGATGGCAAAACGGATGACAATTCGAGCACAGATAAGGCATTTAGTAATAAGGTTGAAGGGTCGGGCTTAGGACTTAGTATCGTGCAGCGTATTATGACGCATATGGATTGGGAATTAACCCATCAAGCCAATAAAACTGGGGGCAGCAGCTTTAGTATTTATTATCGTTAAGGCTATCGAACGATAAGCCCAATTATATAGCTTTAGTCAAAGCAGTAGCCGACACCTCAATAGCACAGGTGTTAGTTACTGCTTTTTGGTTTGTCCAGTATTTAGGTATTAAGCTTAGTAAAGACGCTATATCAAAAGTCTAAAACCCGCAATTGCCCTACTTAAGCAACGGTATAAATTTAATTTCAGGGTTTTATCTTAACGCTTTCTTAACGATACCAATCTTATAATGATACCTAAGTGCTAACCAGTGCCCTCCTACACTGGGATCATTACAACAAGAATTATATCGGTGATTGCACTTTTTATTTTATTCCCAAAGCTTGCCATACCCTCTAACTTTAATGACTATTAAGCAATCAACATGAGTACTCGCAAACCTACTATTCTCGATAATGAAGCCGCAGATTTTGATTATAAACTTAAAGAAACAACTGGCTCTCTACTGGTAGCTGATAGCTTTGCGAGTGAAGTTAAAGGTAAAAAGGGGCTGTCTCGTATTTTAAAAGCGACGGGCTACTCGATAGATGGTTTTAAAGCGGCTTATAAATATGAAGCGGCCTTTAGGCAAGTTATTTGGCTTAACTTTTTACTACTTATCGTTTTAATATTTATGCCTTTTGCTATCTATATAAAAATGCTGCTGTTAATAGTTTCGTTTCTATCGCTTATCGTCGAGCTATTCAATACAGGTATCGAAGCCTGCGTTGACCATACTTCTACAGAACAACATCCGCTCGCTAAAATAGCTAAAGATGTCGGTTCTGCTGCTCAGTTTTTGGCGTTATTGCTATTGTTTGTTTTATGGCTGATGGCATTATTTAACGTCTTATAGCGAATAGCACTTGAGGTTTTGCAAATTAATATATTGAAAGGTATTTCAATGGCATTGGAAAATAACTCATCTGATTGGATGTGGCTTAAGCTGCTTTGCTTAACGATCATTACAGCGTTAATCTTTGAACATAGCCAGTTTGATATTCACATCAGCGAGCTTTTTTATACTAATGGGCAATGGCTTATACAAAAGGGCGCACAGCCTTATGCTTTCATCTTTTATGATGCTCCTAAAGCATTATTGATTTTGCTAGCCCTCTACTTAATCACTGTGTTAATTATTAAATACAGACAGCCTTCGAATAATGTTTCTATCATCAAGAATAGAAGTATCAATCAATTTATGGTTCCCTTTTCAGTACGTGAAATAAGCTACCTACTGATTATTCTTATCGTCGTACCTTCTACTGTTGCCCTATTAAAGAGTGTCACTCATGTCAGTTGCCCCAATCATTTAACGCTGTTTGGTGGGGACTTACCTTATCTGAATATTTGGCAAAACATAACCGCTAAAACCGATTCCAAATGCTTCCCAGCCGCCCATGCCAGTGCAGGGTTCTCTTTATATGGCCTGGCTTTTTTACCTAGTCTACACAAATATCGCTATAGGATATTTACAGTAGTGACTGTTTTAGGCTGGACGATGGGGCTGTATAAAATGAGTTTTGGCGATCACTTTTTTAGCCATACGCTGGTATCAATGCTGCTGTCACTGACAACAACTTGTACATTTGCCAGCTTCTTATTCAAAAAAGCAACCATTTATGAAGGCAGAAACATTGAGTCTAATACTTTGATAAGTTGATAACTACATTTATTATTAACACCTATAATCACACGTCATAATACTTAAGCTATGCATAAAATATTAGATGGTTCTATTTAGGGTATACCCTTATTTACTGACCAGTTTTATGAGGCCCCTATAATGCTGCCACCCCAAACAACCGACCAATCAATGATGTTGCGACCATAGCGAGCACACCCCATATCACAACTCTAGACGTAGCAGGAATAACAGGGGCACCGCCCAAGCGCGCTGATATTATGCCAAGTAGCGCTAAGCCTACTATCGTTAAAGTCGCGAGTGACCAAACCAGTGTTTGTGCTGGCAAAAGTAAAATACCAATAATCGGTAATATGGCGCCCGCAATGAATGACAATCCAGAAGCAACTGACGCATGAATCGGCTTAGCTTGACTCAGATCTGTCAAACCAATCTCATCTCGGGCATGCGCCTCTAGTGCATCATGCTCAGTCAAAGCTATGGCAACTTGATGCGCTAAGACATGATCCAGTCCACGTTTCTCATAAATTTTGGTGAGCTCAAATAGCTCGCGCTCAGCATTATGAGTCAGTTCATGCAACTCTTTATCCAGATCCGCTTTTTCGGTATCAGCTTGAGACGATACTGAAATATACTCACCAGCTGCCATCGATAGAGCACCTGCGGTTAACGCGGCCATCCCTGTCAATAGCAGTGTTTGACTATTTGCACTTGCTGCAGCGACACCGACTAATAGACTCGCGGTTGAAATCAGTCCATCATTGGCACCAAGTACTGCTGCCCTAAGCCAATGATTGCGATTGCTTAGATGAGCTTCGTCGTGAATAGAATGATGCATAGCATAGATACCCTCAAACGATTTAGACATAAATTAGAATATGTCAGTGTAGCCTATAATGACACACCAATTTCCACATAGTTACCTTGCTTGCTTTAAAGCGATTATTCGATAGGTTATTAGTAAAAAGACTATTGTTTGACTGCCGGCATAAAATAATAACAAAGGCAGCGCGCGACTGTCTGAGCCCACCATAAACACATGAATACTGATGAACATATACGCCATAAAGGTCAAAAAGTGTAGCCAGCGCCATGCTGATTGACCAATATACTGCTTAATATAAAAACTAAACGCACAGATAAATAAGAACCAAAACCCCAACTGCCCCAAGGCCACGCCCACACGCTCAGTCTGAAAACCAAAAGGCATTAGCACCTGCCATAAGTTCAGATTTAAGAAATTATCTGCTAATAAGATACCAGCATGAAACGCGGCAAAGCCTACGGCAATCAGGCTTAGATACTGATGTAAGACAAATACCCGCGCTGCATTAAAGCGCTTGCCTAAACGAGTGCTTAACAACAAGCCAAAAATGACTGCCAACCAAAATAACGTATAAGCGATAACACCGCTTGCCCGTGATAAATACCAAAAGTGTTTATCTGTGCTGGTCAGTAGCTGAGATACCGTCTCTCCCCAAGTTAACGACGCATAACCACCAACTCCGATAGCAATGCTTAACGTTAAGCCAACCCATAGAGCCTGAGTGAGAACATTAGTATTGGAAGCAGTATGACTGCTGGTAGGATGGTCTGTATGCATGACTATGCTCCTATGAATGGCTTTACTTAATGTATTGATATCTAGCGCATGTCGCGTGATAAATTAACTAGCAAGCAGGTTTGGACGCATGGCAGAAGTCACCATCACTTTGTTATCCCTATCTATTAACAACGCCGCAATATGGTGTTTGTTGAGCCACGCCACGGCTGCTTTAACACCAAGAAGCACGCAGTATTTGGCGTATACCTCCGCCGTCATCGCATCTTTCGCCAGTACCGTTGCAGTTAGGACGTCACTTGTTACTGGACGCAAGTCATGCGGATGGATCAAATGATGTTGCCAGCGGCCGTCGTGCAACCAGCGACGATAATCTTGCCCAGATGTGGCGACAGCCCCAGAGCTGAGCTTGAGGATCGCCACATCTTCATCATTGTGAACGTGCTCACTATTGGCAAAATACGGCTTGGCAACAGCCACTCCCCAAGACACCGGTTTATCTGTTGGGTTTTTTGGAACACCAATCGCGATATCCCCACCCATATCGACTAAGCAGGGAATATGCCAGTCATGAACTCGGCTAATATTTTCCGCCAACTGCATGGCGCACCACCCTTTGACATATCCATTCAAATCCAGTGCCATGCCAGCTGGCAGATATACTTGATGTTGTCTGTCAGCTAACTGGCGAAGCTGAATACCTTCTATCTGCTGATTGGCATGGTTAGCACTTGTCGTGTCTTGCACGTTTGTAGGGGTGCTTACGCTAGTAACAGGTAATGATGGCACAGACATTTTGGGCAAGGTCTCAAATGAATGCTTATAGCCTGCGTCCCATAGAGGGTGCAATAACGTTGGTGTTACTAAGCCTTGAGTCTTTGAGACAAAGTGAATGGCACGCTGCAACACCTCAAATAATTCTGAACTCACCTCAGACCATTGGTCGCCACGGTTATTCAGTCTCATAAGCTCACTGCTGTCATCAAAACGACTGAAGATATGTTCCCAGTCAGCTAAGCGCTGCTGAATATCGTTTGTCAAAAAAGCGACTTGTTGGTCTATTCTCATTTGTGAAGGTTGCGCGCTCAGTCTTGTGGTATTTAAGCTAATTTGAATGTGACAACCCATGGCAAACAGTTTAATCGTTGCCAGTTGCGGTGTTGTTTGATTGGACATATTTGTGTGCATTCAAAGCCCTCCCTTGACTAAACATTCAAACTAAATAATCTGTGGTTTTTCTTATTTATTGAGAAGATCGCGTACGAGCGACAACCCTTATTACCTCAACAGGTGCGACTGCATTGACCTGTCGCAATTGATTGATATCAGCGATGGGCGTTGGCGTGACTGCCCTTTCATCAGACTCAGCAACAGCAGTGCTTATAATGGCAGTGCTCACAGGGGCAGTTTTTTGTTCTTGATTGAGTAGTACCAGCCATCCTGCCATAGTACCTGCAATCGAGACCATCATAATGCTGCTTTTAAGAGCGGCAAAAGGATCTGCTTTTTTAGCCGTTTTTTTGACGGCTGGTGTCGAATGTGATTTGGTATTAGTCATCGTATTCCTCCTCATCATGTTGCTGATAGCTCATGGCGATTAGGCGATCATTCTCTTTATAGTATTTTTTATCGTGTGCTTTGCGATGTTTATCCTCTTTACGTTTATCATCATCGTGGTGCTTATCTTCATAATCGTCATCGTCAAATCTCTCAGCACGATAGTCATTGGTCGCAACCGGATTCAGTACAGTGCCGACACTGGCATCAATATAAGTAGCGCCGCTGTCTAATAGCACCTCATAAGCGACGGTGCCGTTATAATTGACGAGCTCGGGTGAAGCCTGCAATACTGAATTGGGCGCGTCTTGCTGCGCAAGCGCAGTTGCTTGCGTGGCTGTGAGTGCCGCCAGAGGTGATGGATTGGCAAATGGGGATTGCGTGAGAGGGTTTGCCACGGCTTTAAAGGACGATAAATCAGAGGATATAGAGGTAATGTCAGTATTTTGACTCATGGCATTCGCAGCTGATAGTGCGTCATCAGCGCTGGGCGACTGGACAGATAAGGCGATAACGCCACCAAAAAACACTAATGAGGTTGCACCAACAGTCAATAATAAGGGTTTTAATAGAGGTAGGCTCATAAGATTGTACTCCGTCTATATTATTAGGGAATACAACTAGCATACGGGGTAAATATTAACTCAACCTTAAGCCCACGCCGATTAATTTTTATCGTTTTATCAGATGCTTGATATCGCTTTTTTATGTCTTATCGTGACGATAAAGCCAGTTTCTGGTTGAGAGCGGTTAGCAAACTCTAACGTCAGACCGTGCAGCTCTGCTATTCGATTGGCAATGGATAGCCCAAGACCGCTACCTAATTGGCTTTGACCTGCTGGGCGATAAAAGCGCTCGCTTAAGCGCGTCAGTTGTTCTGGCTCGACGCCACTGCCATTATCGACCACTCTAATAGCATTGGTGTCGAGCTGAAGTTCAATCAAAGCGCCCTCGGGACAATAGCGAATGGCATTGTCCAACAGGTTACGGATGAGCAGTTTGAATAAAATTGGATTGATAAGGATGGGTAGAATATCAGCAGGATTGTCACAGTTCACAGTGCGTTTTAATTGCATGTGCTTTTCACGAGCCAGCCGATTGACATCACTGAGTACAATATCCGTTAGCATCAACCAATCCGGACTTTCTAATTGCTCAGGAGGTAATTGTTGTTGCGGTTCTATTTTGGCTAAAATCAGCAGTTGATCGACCAAATGAGTGGCCCGCTCAATGCCATTGCTAATGTTTTGGGCATGATAGAACAGCTGATTATCGTCTTCTACGCCAGATAACTGCAATATCTGCTGCTGTAACAAATCAGCTTGTAGCTTTAACGCCGCAAGCGGGCTTCTAAGCTCATGTGAGGCATCGGCGGTAAAGCGCTGCTCACGTGCTAGGGTATCCGCGACTTTTACAAACAAGACATTTAAGGCGCTCACTAACGGTTGGATCTCTTTGGGCACGTCCGCTGTGATGGGGCTATCATCTTGCGGTTGACGCTGTTCAAGCGCACTACTAATCTGAGTTAACGGCATAAACCCCCGCCGGATCAGCCACACCACCAAACCCATAAATGCAAATAGCCCAATCAACATCGGCAGCACTTGCACGGACATGGCATCAGTAATCATCTCTCGGCGAGATTTGAGGTTCTGTCCGACGGCAATGACCCGACCTTCATAGTCATGATCATCATGGACGTAAAATAAACGCCAGCGCTTACTAAAAGGGTTGAGGCGCTGATAGGCAGAATCATGCTCTTCTAAAAACCCATGCTGGTCTGGCAAAAAAGCAAATGATTGACCATTTTCATCAGCCATTAATAGACGGCCTTTTTTATCCCAAATGGCAAAGCCCATATAGTCATCCTCAGCCTCACCAAGATCACCTGATAGCTGCTTACTTTTTAACGCATAGATTTTGGGCGTGTGCTTTTTGTTATCATCCCTTTGCCTATGATGGTCTTTATCGTCCTCTTCTTTGGGGGCGACCCCTATTAAATAACGGGCAACTTGAGTGATTTGGGTGTCATTCATCTCATTGATTTCGTGCCAAAGCTTCCACGCAATAAAGCTTGAGGTAAGCACCCACAGCAAAGGTAAACCAATCAGTAGCGATGTTAATAGCCGTTGCTGAATACTTTTCATAGGCTCACCAAGTAGCAGACAAAGTGGAGGCACCAAAAACAGACCGTTGAATGCCTAACGGTGGTTAATGGTGGTTATGGACTGGATTGAGATAGTAGCCAATACCGCGTTTGGTCAAGATAAAATCATTGCCCAGTTTTTTACGTAAATGATGAATGTGTACTTCAATGGCATTGCTTTCGATATCTTGTTGCCACCCATATAGCTTGTCTTCTAAGCTTGCGCGGCTGTGGATTTGCTTAGGGTGGGTCAGCATTTGCTCTAAGATTGCCACTTCTTTGATGGTTAATTCTACCATTTTGCCTTGATAAGAGACTTGCTGATTCTGAGGCTGATAGGCCACTTCGCCATAACGGACTTCAGGTTGACACCGACCTTGGCTGCGTCTCATCAATGCTTGTAGACGGGCAATCACCTCATCTAATGCAAATGGCTTCACCAAATAATCATCAGCGCCGGCATTGAGTCCTGCCACACGATTGGCAATCGCATCGCGAGCGGTGATAATCAATACTGGCGTATCTATGTGTTTTTCCCGCCAGTTTTTTAGGACGGTCATGCCATCACCTTTTGGCAAGGTCAAATCCAGCAGTACCGCATCAAACATGCCATCTTGCAGCGCCATCTCACCTTGCTTGGCATCACCAAACCAATCCACCATCATGCCATGACTTTTTAAGCCAAGGACAATTCCATCAGCGATGGTGCTGTCGTCTTCTATCAATAATATGCGTGCCATAAGTGCTCCATCGCTTGACTTATTTCATAGTAGTCGGCTTGTCTGTCACCGTTTTTTTGCCCGTTATCATTGATTTAATGAGGTTTTGGCGTTGCCAGTAACTCATGGCAATCGCTGCGATGATATGTAGAGGAACCAGTAGATATAAGCTGTTTGCTAATAACTCATGAATCTCTTCAAGCACCTCTTTATCACCAAACAGCCCTGCTTCCATCAGATAACCGGTTAGTCCTAACCCTATAGTCACAGCCCATAACGATAACATCATCAGTGCGGCCAAGGGGTTATGACCAAGATTCTGCTCATCAACGCGTCGAACGCTTAAATCTGATACATGCCGTTTGAGTCGTTTTGGTGTGGGGAAAAAGCCAGTAAAGCGTGCATAGCGCGTGCCAACCAGACCCCAAAGTAAACGTATGACCACCAGTCCCAAAACGGTATAGCCGACATACTCATGCCACTCACCACCATCTTCGGTAAAAAACAGATTAGCAATAATACCAGCTGCGACTGTCCAATGAGTCACTCTTACTAATAGGTCCCAAACTTTTACTTGCCTCGCTTTAGGCATGTTCGGTACATGTGCAGAAGAGTCGTCCCAATTAATGATGTCTTTTTGGCTCATGGTTGTCACTCCTTAATCATTTGTTTGTTTATTGACAACACCCGCTGCTAAACACTGAAAATCAGCAAGATATCGTAAGCAGACGAGATATCACATCATCTGCCTTATCGCTATTACAACAAACAAATCTTAAGGTGAGCTTAGGACGTTAAAACAGGTAAATCATTGTGCAGCGAACCGGTAGCCTACGTCGTGCCATATACACCACTTAAGAATTATTTAAGAATCAGGCTGTATTATTAGCCATACTTCTCAATAAATACCTACTTGTTAAATCAAGCTTTCTTAACGGCAATAAAATAATTTTTCGGGAGATTCTTATGGCTTTAAAGTCATGGCAAGTGATCGGTAGTGTCGTACTGATCACTTCAATCACTGTACTCATGCAAATTTCCTCTGAAACGTGGATCACATCAGCAACAGTCAGTTTGATAATGGGTGCTTCGGCTTTAGCGTGCATGGCAAGCTCATGCATACTCGCTAGCCGTTGGCACGGTATTGAAAGGCTCTTTGGCGGTCTGGACAGGGTTTATGAAGCGCATAAGTGGATTGCTATATGGGCACTTATTTTCGCTGTCTATCATTTTGTCTTCAAAGCCAAGCTAGACGCTTGGGATCTTGCGCCCATTTTGGAGTTGTCCAAATATTGGACGCGTTTGATGCGTCAACTCAGCCTTGTCGCGTTAGGTCTGATTATACTACTGGCGCTGAATCGCAAAATCCCGTATGGCAACTGGCGTTGGTTGCATAAGTTCTCAGGCCCACTTTTTTTAATCGTTATACTACATTGGCTGAGCTTTGAGTCTCCCATCACACTGACTAGTCCAGCAGGTATTTGGTTAGCACTACTTTGTTCTGTAGGCGTGATTGCAGCATTGTACAAGATGATATTGTACCCATTCATTGCCAAAGCCGGAGAGTATAAGTTAGTCGCTATATCCCAGGGCAAAGCGGCGGTACACTTGGAGTTTGAGCCAGTCCGTAAAGGGTTTCAATTTAAGGCTGGTCAATTTGCCTTTATCTCTCTTAAAGAACCAGGTTTGCACGAGCCGCATCCTTTTACCATAGCTAACGCACCTTCTGATACTGGACACATCCATTTTGTGATTCGAGCATTGGGTGATTATACAAAAAAGCTAAATGAACAAGCCAAAGTGGGTATGTTGGCTGATATTTATGCGCCTCATGGTAATTTTAAACGTATATCAAATGCAGAGCGTGAAATCTGGATTGGTGCCGGAGTAGGAATCTCTCCCTTTATTTCTTGGCAAGAGGATAAAACTATCGGTCATTTTGAACGTGCCACTCTGATATATTGCTTCGATCCTGCGCGTGTTTTTCCAAGTGTTGAGCGTATGCAGGAGATGACAGAACAGTCTGGAGTAGATTTCGTAGCCAACCCAAGTGGCAGTAATGCCATGGCTGAAACCATTCGGCAAGTCGCCAGTGAAGTTAATCCAAAGCAGATTCAGATTAGTTTTTGCGGTCCAAAAGGGCTTTTAGGAAAAGTACAAGAGTTAATGAAAGAAAATGGTATTCCTGCCAAAAATATTCATTATGAGTTTTTTGATTTTCGCTAGAACACGTACAATTTGCCGTGCTTAACACAAACCCAATAAGACAAATGGCACGCTGGCTCAAGTCATAAAGTCATCGGTGCTAGTGCTAAGTAGGCGAACGACAATGGTATACAGATTAATTTAAGTCATCGAACGTTGATCAGGAGCCTGGTGGTTTAAAGGCCGTCTTATACTTAATGGTCT
Organism: Psychrobacter sp. TB20-MNA-CIBAN-0197; assembly: GCF_040309765.1. Taxonomy (NCBI): domain Bacteria; kingdom Pseudomonadati; phylum Pseudomonadota; class Gammaproteobacteria; order Moraxellales; family Moraxellaceae; genus Psychrobacter; species Psychrobacter sp. TB20-MNA-CIBAN-0197. The sequence goes on along the minus strand of NZ_JBEOPC010000017.1, from coordinate 28,639 downwards.
ACAGTGACTTAACATGAAATGGATATACCGCCATTTCATGTTAAAAAGGACACTACTGTGTACACGGAGCTACTATAAATAACTAGGAGTGATGATAACAATAGCGTACAACCGAATATTCAAGTCCTCACTAGGGAACCGTATTCTTAGCTTGAGCTAAACATATATTTTTGGGTGTACCGGATTTTTGTCTTACCACCTCACTCTATAAAAAATTCAAATTTCATACTGTATGTCGATCGAATATTAGTTCGATTAGATTAAAAACTTCCTTCTCGTCTAAAATTGATCCATTGTATAGCATAGGTTTTAATGGTTTTCCTATAGAGCTACCTGCTTTTAGATAGATAGTCAATATCCAGTGATTAGTATGACCGCGAGTTAAAGGGTGTAAATCTAACCTTTCGATATCTCGCCATAATATTAAGTGTTGCTGATTTGACTTAAACACATGAAAAAAAGAAATTCCAGCTTGTTCAATCGTTACTATTGGCTTTTTACCTAACCAAATATAAGATAAAAGTAAAAGACCAAAGCTACCACCTCCTATGAGCAACCATCCAATACTAACTATAATCCAATCTCCTTCTTGCTTAGCGATCGGAGCAACAAAGCAACCCAGAATAAATATAAATATCGAGCCAATTATATTTATGAAGTGCTGTTTGAGGGTATAAGTCAGTTTGATTGGATAAGGAACTAAATTGTTACTCATTTTTATCCCTTTTTTTGAAATGATTCATAATTTATTTTAGTATCAACTCTACGTTCAAGTCCTTTTACTAAGTCTATCATCAAATCCTTATCCCCCTGTCTGCTCAAAAAATCCAACAAATTATCAGCTGTGTATTTCTTTAAATGTATACGTGTTCTAAGCCTTTAGTAAAAATCATACTATGAAAGACGTAATATTTAGTTAGAGTATGGACTAGTCTGCAACTCGCAACTATCTTCAAAAACTAAATATTGTTCTCATAACGGGCGTTATGACAAATAAAGCTCTAAACCGGCTTAACAATCCCATCAAGTAAACTCGCAAACCCCTGCATATACGCCATATCTTGGTTCGCCGTGCGCGTTGCTGCATAAAGCTGACAATACACGCCGTCCCCCAATGGCCGAGAGACCACCCAACCTTTTTTTTCATACTCGCTTACTACCCAATCAGGCAATGCTGCCACGCCGCGCTCGCTGGCGACCAGCTGGATGAGCATTGCGGTCAGCTCCGTGGTGCGAATATCGGCAAAGCTCACATCGCTTGGCGTCATAAAATTAGCAATAATATCGAGGCGTTTGGCTTCGACTGGATAGGCGATCAAAGTCTCATCGATCAGGTCTGTAGACGTTACAAAGTCTCGCTCAGCCAAATCATGAGTGGGTGAGAGCACCAATCGGCTCTCATACTCAAATAACGGCTGATAGCTGATACCCTCAAGCGGTAAGTTACTGGTAGTAATCAATAAATCAATATCACCTTCCATCAGTAAATGATGCGGCTCAGGCTCAAAGCCAGTGGCAAAATCAAGCTCGACATCCGACCACTCGCGGCGATAGTGATTGAGTATCGGCATCAACCAATCAAAACAGCTATGGCACTCAGAGGCCAGACGCAGGCGACCGGCTTGCCCATGCGCTAAGCGCTTTAGATCGTTTTTGGTACGCGTGACTTGCGGCATGATATTATCCGCTAAGGCTAGCACGACTTTACCTGCTGGCGTGAAAGTGAGCGGGCGCGTGCGGCGATTAACGAGGCTGATATCATAATAGTTTTCCAGCTCTTTTAGCTGATGCGAGACGGCAGAGGCGGTGACATGCAGCTCATCGGCGGCCGCAGCCAGCGAGCCATGGGCTCTAAGCGCGGTTAAGGTATTGAGATGACGAAGCTCTAGCATAAATAGCTCGGTAGTGAGGATGAAGTGCATTCATTATAATCGATAAAGTGCTGAAGTTCACTCATAGCTAATAACTGCTCTAGCGACGACGTAATAATAGCTGTGAGATAATCACTAATACCAAGGACGCGGCTAACAATAGCGTTCCGACAGCGTTGACCTCAGGTTTTAGTCCTGAGAAGCGTTAAAAAATTGCACTGCAATTTTAGCTTTGCAAGGGAAATTCTTTAAATAGAATTTCCAAGAAGCTTTTGTAAGGTTTTAAAGCTAGTCTAAAGGCGCCAGCCTACAACAGACCCTACTAACTTAACGCTTACGCAATAAGAGCTGCGACATAATCACTAATACTAATGAAGCAGCTAACAACAGCGTGCCGACGGCATTAACCTCAGGCTTAAGACCGACACGCACCATAGAATATATTCGCAGCGGCAGGATTTCATAGCTAGGGCCAGTCACAAAGGTCGAGACCACCATATCATCGAGTGATAAGGTAAAAGCCAATAACCAACCCGCCATTACCGCAGGCATAATCACCGGAATCAGTACCGTACGGATCATCGTCGACTCAGATGCACCCAAGTCACGCGCCGCCTCCATTAGCCGCTCATCTAAGCTGCTCAAACGCGCAAAGACAGTAATGACCACGAACGGCAGGCAAAAAGTAATATGCGCTATTAGTAAAGACACAAAGCCTAGCTGTAAGCCTATCAATAAAAACAGTGCCAGTAGTGAGATAGCTAGGACAATCTCAGGCGACATCATTAGTACAAACAATAGGCCATTTAATAGCCCTTTACCGCGAAAATCATAGCGATGTAGCGCCATAGCGGTCAAAGTACCGATCAAAGTAGAGACAGTCGCTGCGATGAGTCCTAAGACGATAGAGTGCCAAAAAGCATCGAGCATCGCTTGATTATTAAACAGCGACTCGTACCACTTTAGGCTAAAGCCGCCCCAGTTGTAGCCCGTCTTAGACTCATTAAAAGACATGACTACTAGGACAATAATGGGTAAATACAGCAGTAGATAGATTAAGCTTAGATAGCCCTTGGCAAACAAATTTCCTAGTTTTAGCGGTTTATTGGTTTTTGTCGAGGGTTGGTTTTTACTCATTGAGTTAGCAGAATTAGCAGACATCAGGCCACCTCATTGAAGTCAGTTTTGCCAATGCGTTTACTACTAGCGCGATAAGCTAAGAGTAATACCGCCATCGCAAGCGTCAATAGCACACTAGCCGCCGCACCAAATGGCCAGTCGCGGGCATCTAAAAATTGATTTTTGATGATGTTACCAACGAGTAGGTTGCGCGATCCGCCCAAGATATCAGCGACATAGAACATACCCATCGCCGGTAGCAGCACGAGTAAGACTCCGGAGATGATACCGGGCGTTGTAAGTGGCAATACTATGTGCCAAAAAGTCTGCCGCCTGCTTGCACCCAAATCTTGTGACGCCAAGAGCATGTCATCACGCAAGTCCGTAAATACCGCGTACAACGGCAGCACCATAAAGGGGAAGAGGAGATAAGTTAGGCCAACGATCACTGCGCCTTGGGTGTAGAGCATATTGATAGGCGTCTCGATGATACCGATGGCAAGTAGTGCCTTATTAATAAGGCCATTCGTCGCTAGTAGCAGCTTGAGCGCATAGACCCGCACTAAGGAGTTGGTCCAAAACGGTAATATCAGCAGCAGCATGAGTAACGGCTGCCAGCGCAGATGAACACGAGAGACCAGCCAAGCAAACGGATAACCGAGTAATAAGCACAGCACAGTAGTAATACCCGCCATCCATAACGAATGGGCAAACACCTCAAAATACAGCGGGTCAAGCAAGCGTAGATAGCTGTCAATAGTGACAGGTAAGCTGATAAAATCGCTCGTATCGCGTGTCAAAAAACTGACCGCAATGACTAAGATATTGGGCAGTAGCGCAAATATCAGCAGCCAGCCCCATATCAGCCATAAGGTAACCGTGCGAAAAGCGCCTTTACTAGTCAAGCTACTACCCGCCATTAGTCCATATCCTTTTGCATAGCGTTAGGGCCTCTCATAGTATCGGCGGTCACCGCTTCAGCGGCTGCATGATTGAAAGCCGCGTCATCAGCCGTACCATCGCTAGTAAAGGTGTCATTTGGTAATAGCCACTCCCAACCATCGACCCAAGAGACTTTTACCGCCTCATGCATTTTGTAATCAAAGCTTGGATCTTCTTCATCGAAGAACTCTGAGGCTTTAATGATATGACCGTTTTCAAGCTCAATGATCGAATCAAGCGTGCTGCCTTTATAGTTACTTTCAATCACGCGCCCCAATAATCCAGAGTGAGTCTCATCTTTAGGATCATAAATCCGCAGATCCTCAGGTCGTAGTAGGAGGTTGACCTTGTCACCGACTTGCACGGCATTGGCAAAATCAGGACGGCGCAGATTTCGTAGATGAGGGGCATCAGTTGTATGATCCTGCGCTTCACAAACCTCAACTTCGATACGGCCATTGGTGATCTGGCCATTGCGATCAGGCTGATCAGGATAGACGCCGTGTACTTTTGCTTCAAAGAGATTGGCCTCGCCGATGAATTTGGCGGTGAATAAATTGGCCGGAGTTTCATAGATTTGGATAGGGGTGCCAATTTGTTGGAATCTACCGTCTTTCATCACCGCAATACGATCCGACATAGACAGCGCCTCTTCTTGATCGTGAGTCACAAACACAAAGGTGATGCCAAGCTCGCGCTGCAGGCGTTTGAGCTCTGATTGCATCTGCAAGCGTAGCTTATGATCGAGGGCTGAGAGTGGTTCATCAAGTAATAATAGTTTAGGGCGATTGATAACGGCGCGGGCAATAGCGACGCGCTGCTGCTGGCCACCAGACAGATCTTGCGGACGGCGATTGGCTAGATGCTCCATCTGCACCATAGCTAACATCTCACGCACGCGGGTTTGTATCTCCGCCTTAGGCACTTTTTTAATCTTTAGGCCATAAGCGACGTTTTGCGCAACTGTCATATGTGGAAATAAAGCGTACTGCTGAAATACAGTATTGACCGGACGTTTATCAGCGGGCAAACCTGCCATTTGCATACCATCGAGTTGAATCTTACCAACGCTTGGTTGCTCAAACCCTGCAATCAGACGCAGCAAGGTAGTTTTACCACAACCAGACGGCCCAAGCAGCGTCAAAAACTCGCCATGCTTGATGTCGAGCGTGATGTCCTTGAGAACTTCGGTCTGATCGTAAGACTTTTTGATACCTGTCAGTTGCAGTAGCGTCTTACCAGTAGCATCTGTGCTATTAGTCTGAGTGCTATCAGTCTGAGCATTATTGGTTTGAGCAGTGGGCGCGGGCGAGTCAGTCATGAACGAAAGTCCTGATTATCCAAATCAATCGCATATATAGCGAGAGTCAAGTGCGGGTTATTATAACAAACCCGCTGCGCAAATAAGTGCAAGTTCAGTATCGATTGCAAGAGCTTGCTGGTTAGTCATTGTAATAAAAGAGCAAACCGCTCGTAACCATAAAAAGCAAATTTTCATTATTAATCGCTTTTTTATTGCTATACAATTATTACGATTACTGGTTGAATAAAGTCTTTACCAGTGACTACTTTATGATCTAAGTGAGCGGGTTTTGAAGCCTGTGCTCGTAGCCAATTATCTACCCATATCTACCCAAAAGTTATTTAAGGATATCTTATGACAGCCGAGAACCGCCTAGCAACAGGCGCTGAAGCATTAGAGATGTTGAAGCAAGGTAACGCCCGCTACGTTGACAGTCTCACCAGTACCGATGAATATATGCAGCGTCGTCCAGAGTTGGTCAAAGATCAAAATCCATTAGCCATTATTTTGGGCTGCTCGGATGCACGAGTACCTGTTGAGATTGTCTTTGATCAAGGCTTGGGGGATTTGTTTGTCATACGTGTGGCCGGCAATGTAGTGGCGCCATCACAGATTGGCTCAATTGAGTTTGCCGCCGAAGCTTTCGGTACGCAGTTGGTGGTGGTCCTTGGACACTCAAAATGCGGTGCTGTCACAGCTTGCGTCGAGACACTGATCAATCCTGAGCAGAACTATTCACCTAATTTGCAATCGATCGTTGATCGCATTCGCCCAAGTGTCTATAACTTGCATGAGCTGGCGACCGCCAATGGTCAAGACGTCGATGCCGATGAGCTGGTTGATCGCTCTATCCGTGCCAACGTGCGCATGTCAGTGAGTCAGCTCAGACATGGATCGCGTGCACTAGAGGACTTGACTAACAGTGGTCAGCTACTTGTTGTCGGTGCTGAGTATGACCTAGAGACAGGTAAGGTGAGGTTCTTAGACAGCTAATATATATCTAAACATGAACATACTTTGTTCATATTCTTACAAAACCCTATCAATTATTTTGCCATTTTTTATTATGATGAAAGAGCCAAGCGAATTGCGATCATCGTGATTCGCTTATTTATAACTGCATTTTCTAAATTATATTGGGATAATTATGTCTACTCCATCTAGTAATAATAACGCAACCATCGCACAGCCTGCGAGCAGTATCAGTACAGATGGCGTCCAGTCAATCTCTACGCAAACGACAGGATTTACTTTCAATCACACTATGCTACGCGTCAAAGATCCTGCCAAGTCATTGGCGTTTTATACTGGCGTGTTGGGTATGACACTGCTTGCGGTCAAAAAATTCCCTGATATGGAATTTGATCTGTATTTCTTGGCAAAGCTAACTGAGAGCGAGCGTGAGAACCTGCCTGCTGGTGATGATTTAGAAATCTTTGCTTTCCGTCAGCGCGGTATCTTAGAGCTGACCCATAATTATGGCACTGAGACAAAAGCTGACTTTAGCTATCATGATGGCAACCAAGACCCTCAAGGCTTTGGACACATTTGTTTTAGTGTACCGAACTTGGATGAAGCCATCGCTTGGTTTGATAAGAACGATGTTGAGTTCAAAAAACGCCCCGAAGATGGCAGCATGAAGAACATTGCCTTTATCAAAGATGTTGATGGCTACTGGATTGAAATCGTACAAGCTGATTTGATGTCATAACTGGCAAAACAGCAGTGAGATGTTTATTTATTTATCCCCTTAAACGCGCGCTAAAACAGCAATAGGAGCAACCCTTTATGCCCACCCCCGACGTGAGTCGCCTATCGAACACGCTAACCGATGGTGTGACCGTCTATCAACAAGTGGTCTATACCACGCAAGACTTGGCAAGTGGCTTTATTGAGCGCATTCCATATTTTGTAGCGGCGCTCATTGTGTTGGGGATTTTTTGGCTATTGTCGATTATTTTCAAAAAAGTCGTGCATAAAACCTTAGGCGCGCGCGTGCGTCATCAAAATTTGGTGAAGGTATTTCAGCGGATAGGCGGGGCACTTATTCTGTTTATTGGCTTTATGATCGCCATGGTTGTCGCTATTCCAGGATTTACACCAGCCAAATTAATCGGCGCGCTGGGTATTGGTTCGGTGGCGATTGGTTTTGCCTTCAAAGACATCTTCCAAAACTTATTATCTGGTATTTTGTTACTTATCTCAGAGCCGTTTCGTATCGGTGATCAAATCGTCTCAGGGGACTACGAAGGCACCGTTGAAGACATTAAGATTCGTGCAACGACGATTAGAACCTATGATGGTAGGCAAGTGGTTATTCCAAACTCGGAGCTATATACCTCGGCATTGACGGTCAATACCGCTTATAAGCAGCGCCGCTTACAAGTGGCGGTGGGCATTGGTTATGAAGACGATATCGAAACAGCAAAGGCTGAGATTCTACAAGCTTTGGATAAAGTTGAAAGCGTATCGAAAAAAGCGACACCAAGCGTGATTGCTACAGGGTTTGGCGGCTCTTCTATGGATCTGACAGTACGTTGGTTTATTGATAACGGCACTCAGGCTAATAAAGTCGCTTCTATTCATCAAGTCATCGTAGAAGTCAAAAAAGCGCTGGATGCAGCCGGTATCAATATTCCATTCCCTATACGTACGATAGATTTGAGCGATCCTTCAGTGAAATCTATTGTTAAGCAGATAAATAAGGAGCAAGATGACAATGTTAATGATGATGATAATGCCAAAAAAGCGGAGACAGAGTAATTTGCTTAGAGCGTTATTTCAAAGAGCTGCGTTAGCGTGAGATTTTTTGGCAATAAAAAACCGCTATATCAGCTGATATAGCGGTTTTATTTTCTGCTCTTAGCAGTAACGGATCGTCAGTCTTTAATCTTAGTCAGTTTTGACTTTAAAGTCGGTATGACATGACTTACAGCTAGCGCCTACTTCTTTAAAGGCAGGTGCAAAGTCATCGACGCTAGTGGCGCTCTGAGCGGCGTTATTCAATTCAGCGGTCACTTGTTGAAATTTCTCTGACTCAGCGACAAAGCTTGCATTATCGCTCCAAACGGCTTCGGTCGCATTACCAATAGCTTCTTGGTTTTCAAAATGTGCCCAAGGGTTTTGTGACGCTTCTGCCAAAAATGAGGTTTGGTCTTTTAAAAGCTCTGCATCAAAGGTATCTGGCGCTTTTACCATATCGCCTATAATACCCATCGCATCACCATAATCTTTCATAATATCTTGACGGGCTTTGACATCAGGGTCTAAAGGTGCGCTACAAGCAGTTAGGCCTAGAGCAGCAGACATCAAAGCGATGCCAAAGATAGATTTTATTGGGGTTTTGCGGTGAAGGGATAGCATATGCAAACTTCCTTATTTAATGGCTATTAAGTTAGGCGCATTATCTCATGCTTTGCCTAAATAGTGGCTGTTGTTAAAGGGTGATTCTCAACTAAAAAAAAGTAGTGCAAACTAAAAGTATGATAAAAGCACCCTTATTTTTTATACTTATTGCCCTAAATATATAGGGTGCAGCGATGAGTTGTGTAGAGTATTTGTGTAATTGATCCGTTATAAAGGCTCTGTAACGATAAAGGTCAGCTATAAAAGCTGACCTATAAAAGCTGACCTAAAAGTGAGTCTTCACGTATAGCGGACTATATTGCTGATTACCATATTCACTGTCAATAGCATCGCGCTATAAACTGTACCATGAGTAGTTTATAAAACACTTGTCGGTAAAAGCAGCGTTCATTGTATCGTCAAAAGCTATAAATTCAACCAATCACGCGGCTTCAAATAATAATCAGTCAGCTCAAACTCAGCCGTGCCGGGGCTTGGCTCAAAACGATAGTGCCAACTGGCAAGCGGCGGCATACTCACTAAGATAGACTCAATACGGCCGTTGCTCTGTAGGCCAAATAGCGTACCACGATCATAGACTAAGTTATACTCGACGTAGCGACCGCGGCGATAGAGCTGAAATTGGCGCTGCTCATCGGTAAAGGACGTGTCTTGACGCCGCTCAAAAATAGGCAAGATACCATCGAGATAGCCGTTGCCGACGGCTTTCATAAAGTCAAAGCATCTCTCAAAATCCCAGCCGCGACTCTCAAAGTTGACATCGTCATAGAACAGCCCGCCAATACCGCGCTGCTCATCACGATGACGCAGATGGAAGTACTCATCACACCACTGCTTAAAGTCAGGGTAGACAGTATCGCCAAAAGGCGCGCACAGATCGTGACAGACCTGATGCCAGTGTACGCAGTCAGCAAGCACCGGATAAAACGGCGTCAGATCAAAGCCGCCACCGAACCACCAAATCGGATCTTCGCCTTCGGCCTCAGCGACAAACAGACGCACATTTGCGTGGCTAGTAGGTACATTAGGGTTTTTGGGATGAACCACTAAGGAGACGCCCATCGCTTGCGCACGGCGACCAGCAATATTAGGATGGCGCGCGGTCGCTGAGGCTGGCAGATTATGCACATGGATATGGCTGAACATCACGCCTGCTTTTTCGATAACCTCACCATCTGCCAAAATACAAGAGCGGCCGCCGCCACCTTCAGGACGCTCCCAATCATCTGGAACAAAAGTAGCAGTGCCGCCACCCTTACGCTCTTGCGCTTCTAACGCTTGACAGATATTCGCTTGTAGCTCAACTAAAAACGCTCGTACTCGCGCAATATCATCGTGAGTAGGGGTGACAGGCTCAGGGTGAGAATGACTGCTAGTGTTATCTGAATGACTCATAAGAATATCTATAGTATCTAGTGTGTTTAGACGCTCAAGGTCTGTGTGTGCCAACTCAGCGCTTATTTATTAAGATGAATGGCAGTATTGAACTCTTTATCGAATAGATGCCCCATGCGATCGCGTTTGGTTGCCAAATAGTCAGCGTTAGCGTCATTGATACCAACGACTAGCGGAATGCGCTTGGCGACTTTGACACCGTTTTCGCTTAGATAAGCAACTTTATCGGGGTTGTTAGTAATGAGATGAACCTCATCCACACCGACGTGCGCAAGCATCGGCTGACACATATCATAAATGCGCGCATCTGCGGGCAAGCCTAACATTAAATTGGCATCTAAAGTATCATGGCCCTGATCTTGTAGCGCGTAAGCACGTATCTTATTGGTCAAACCGATACCGCGGCCTTCTTGACGTAGATATAAGATAGCGCCGCAGCCATTGTCTTGAATGGCCTGCATTGCGGTATTAAGCTGCGGACCACAATCACATTTCAAAGAGCCAAAAGCATCGCCGGTTAAGCACTCAGAATGAATACGAACCAGAGGTATCGGCTGATCGTCTGTATTATCTTGCTTATTTTTCTTATCTATGGGCAAGCCTATGGTCAGCATCACATGCTCTTGACCATCTTCATTCTCAAAGACATGAATATCAAAATCGCCATGATGAGTAGGTAGGGCTGCGCTAGTAATAAATTGGTATGACATTTAGGTCCTGCAAAGGCCGATCATCGGATAATCAAATTCGTCACATTCAAGAACGGCTTTATTATCAATGAGGGTTTATAATTAAGGTTCGTTTATCTGTTTATGATGCTGTACACAAATGATAAGTAGAGATATGTCAGCACCCATAATTATTTGCTATAAGATAAACACCGACTATAAAAATACATAGGGTCTAATATTATAGAGTCTAATATTTTAATATATAGAGTTCAAAAGTGGTTGCGTCTATAGGACTATATTGTTGCTTTTATCCAAAATACTAGGGTCTGTTTAATATTTGCAAATGAATATAGGGTAGATGCCGATTGAGCAGAAAAACACACAAAGTTCACAGACGATGCACGATGATTGAAGCGACAGATTAAAAAAAATGCTATTATGCCATACTATTTTAACAGATACAGTGACAAGTCTTTGTGCTCAGGCTACTGCATCGTCAACATTGCTTGCGATAAATGCAAAGTAATGGGGTATGCTATCAGCGCGTGGCGAGACGGTAATGAGTCTATTAGGTCAATGTCGATAGCCGCTGAGATAGCGCCTTCATCGCTTAATTATGTTTTATACCGCTCGTAGAGTCACTTGTAACATATATAATATAACAGTATGGTAAGGCGATGCCTTGTCAGCAGATTGGTAGGTATCGTACGGTTTATGCAGCAGTCACCTTATTCCCCACAGTCTCAGTCCGTATCTGCGTCAGCCACTACGTCTGCGGTTCAGCTGCCCAGTCTGCAGCAGACTTATACGGCGATCCCACGTGTGCGCCCGCAGACGCCGCTGCTCGATAGTATCGATACGCCTGCTGATTTAAATGCCTTTAGTAGCGCTCAGCTGATTGCGTTAGCCGATGAGCTGCGCCTTTTTTTGTTGTATTCGGCCGGTCAAAGTGGCGGACACTTTGGTGCCAACCTAGGCGTGGTCGAGCTGACCATTGTCCTGCATTACTTGCTAGATGCGCCGCACGATCAAATCGTTTGGGATGTGGGGCATCAAGCTTATGCTCATAAAGTCCTGACTGGCCGCCGTGAGCAGCTACATAGTATTCGGTCAAAAGATGGGCTAACTGCGTTTCCTGAGCGCGTAGAGTCCGTATATGACACCTTTGGCGTTGGACATTCCTCTACATCGATTTCGGCCGGTTTAGGTATGAGCTTGGCGCTGCGTTACCAAGGCCTTGAGCAGACCGTCGCTTGTGTGATTGGTGATGGGGCGATGACGGGCGGTATGGCGTTTGAAGCCATGAACGACGCGGTGCAGCAAGATGCCGATTTGTTGGTGATTTTAAATGACAATGACATGTCGATATCTTGTTCGATTGGCGGGTTTTCGCGGCATTTGGCCATGCTATGGGAGTCGGGGTATCAAGTAGATATCTCTGATACCGGCCAGCCTATCGTCTGCCAGCGCCCTGACATGCAGGGGTTTGATCGCCGTAAACGCCACAAAGAGCATCGTGACGTGCCGGTGATAGAAGACAATTTATTTAAAGCGATAGGCTTTACTTATTTTGGCCCTTTTGATGGTCATAATATCCCTGAACTGGTGCGTGTGTTATCACTGGCCAAGCAAGTGTCAGGTCCAGTACTGGTGCATATCTATACCACTAAAGGCAAAGGCTTTGCGCCAGCGGAAGCGGATCCTGTGGGTTATCACGCTATTAGCAAACTGCCTGTTGAAACCAGTGCTAAGACTGATGCTACGCAAAATAATAGCACCAATAGCCAACAAACTCATAACGAAGAAAAAAGTGCTGAACAAGCGCCTATTGTTAATTGTGCCGCTACTTCTGCCTTAAAGTATTCGCAAGTTTTTGGGCAGTTTTTGTGCGATAAAGCCGCTACCGATGAGCGTCTGCTGGCTATCACGCCGGCGATGGAGGAAGGTTCAGGCATGACTGACTTTGCGCGTCAGTTCCCAGAGCGCTTTTTTGATGTGGCTATTGCCGAGCAGCATGCCGTCACTTTGGCTGCGGGTATGGCAACGCAAGACGTCAAACCGATCGTCGCTATCTATTCAACTTTTTTGCAGCGCGGCTATGATCAACTGATACACGACGTGGCACTACAAGATCTCGATGTTACCTTTGCTATCGATAGAGCTGGACTTGTCGGTGAAGATGGCGCGACTCATGCTGGAGTCTTTGATTTTGCGTTTTTACGCTGCGTACCCAACATGATAATCGCCGCGCCAAAAGACGAAAACGAGTGTTATCAGTTATTGAACACTTGTTATGAGTATAAAGGTGCCGCTGCAGTCCGTTATCCACGAGGAAAGGGCATTGGTGCGGTCATCGAGTACCCGCTGCAGCAATACAAAGTCGGGCAGGCGGTGGTAGAGTCTGTACTCGGAGATGATAATGCGCCCACTAAGCTTGCGATTTTGGCTTTTGGTACTATGGTCGCGACAGCGCAAGAGGCCGCAGTCCGTATCATTGATCAAAGCCGTAGCAGCGATGATACGTTGCAAGTACAAGTGGTCAATATGCGCTGGGTCAAACCTTTAGATAGCGAGCTGATTGAGTCAATACTTGCGCAAGGAGTGACTCATATCGCAACTTTAGAAGAACATATGCTTATGGGCGGCGCCGGCAGTGCGGTTAATGAGTATCTCCTTAACGACTCTGCCGCTTTTAGACAGCAGCGGCCTTTACTGCGCAACATTGGGATTACCGATCGGTTTATCGCTCATGGCTCGCAAGCTGAGCAGTGGGCTGATAGTGGTCTAGATGTCATGGGAGTCGTCGAGCAGCTCCAGCAGCTTTTATCATAGAGTTTTTATCTCTAAGTTTTTTTCAGTATTTTTTTCTTTAATTTTTACATATTATTTTATCACTCAAGTAAATAGGTTATTTATGGAACCCATGGTCGTTATCGCAGCGCGTGCTGCCGAAAAAGTCGGTAAAGAGATACTATACGCGCATCAAAACCGTCACAAAGTCGAGCTAGACACTGAGTCAAAAGGGCTCGATGGTTTAGTGACTCGTATCGACCGCTATAGCGAAGAGTTAACGATTGCCACGCTCAAAGCCAGCTATCCTGACCACTCGTTTTTAGGAGAAGAGTTTGGTAGACAAGACGGCCGCGGCGAAGATGCGGACTGGTGCTGGATCATCGATCCGTTAGATGGCACTAAGAACTTTGTCCACGGTGTACCGCAGTTTTGCGTGTCTATCGCTGTGCAGTACAAAGGCGTCACTGAGCATGGCGTCGTTTACGACCCAGTACGTGATGAGATGTTTTCAGCCAGCCGCGGCAAAGGCGCGCGTTTGAACAACCGCCGCATGCAAGTCACCGATCGCAAAACTTTAGAGGGCGGTCTATTCACTACCGGCCATCCTTTAGAGCGTCATCGTAACGGCGAAGTCGTCTCTTATGCCAAACAGCACTTTGAGAGCTTACAAAAAATCTCTGAGGCGGGCGGGCAAGTACGCCGTCTAGGCTCAGCGGCGCTAGATTTGTGCTACGTAGCTGCCGGTCGTTTTGATGGCTATTTTGAGATGTCTATCAAGCCTTGGGATATCGCTGCAGGCGAGCTGATTGTCACTGAAGCTCGCGGCACAGTAGTCGATCACACTGGCGCTCATAACTCTATGACTTCAGGCTCCATCTTTGCCTGTAACGTTAAACTGTTAAAACCACTCATGCAAACGGTCGTCCCTTGCTGGGGTGACGCGCTACAGTAGTTAACTAACATCAGTTAAACAGCGCTAGGTTTAAATAACTGATGCAAAGCGGTAAAACCAATAGTAAAAACTATTAGCAAAAAGCTGACCTCATAGAGATCAGCTTTTTTATTGATTCAAGATAAAGCATTAGCCTCAATGACTAACGAATTGATGGCGTCAAATTAGTAGCGAACGCCTAAGCGCTTCTCTTCGCAGATATTCTCAAGCAAGCTCAGCTCCTCTTCCATAAGCAGTAAAATATCCTGTACGCGGGGTAGCAGCTTACTGCACGCGGTGATACAAAACTCAATCTTATCTAAGTAAGTCGCCAAAGTAATATTCATCGCTTGGCCATCGACCAAAATGGAGGCTGGATATAGTGCTTTTAGCGGCGCGCCATTCCAGTATAGCGGCTCTTTTGAGCCGGGTACGTTAGAGATAATCAGGTTAAACGCTTGTTTTTTGGGGAATATTCCCGTTAGAACGTTGAGACCCTCCCAAGCGTAAGCGATGGCGCTATAGTTAATAACTTGCGCCTTGTTCATGCGGCGAAAGCGGCGCTTACCACTATTCATACTGTCATGAATCAATTGCATCCGCTTAATGGGGTCTTCAAGATGTGTCCCCAAATTAGCCATCAAAAAGGAGACTTGATTACCAGAGGCGCTCTCATCTTTACGTAGAGACATAGGAACAAACGCAATCAAAGGCTTGTTCGGTAGCGCCTCCATAGTGAGTAGATAGCGACGGATAGCGCCGGCACAAACCGCGAGTACCACATCGTTTTGATTGACACCAAAGGCATCGGCAATAGTATGAAAACGCTGTAAATCATAGGACTGCGCAGCGATACGACGTGAGGCTGAGATACGCTGATTGAGCACACTCATCGGCGCATCAAAGGTACCGACATAATCGGGCTTGCCGTTGTGTTTAAAGTTATCGATAAGTTCTGTAAATACCGGCTTGATAGTCGATAGCTGCTCTTTAATGATACGCGAAGCGGAGCGGGCAGTGGGAAGTAGGTTTTCAGCTTTTTTGCCATGACGGGTGATGAGTGACCAGATAGGTAGCGTCACCGGCTCATTGGGTGATTGTGACAAAGCCTTTTGTACCAAGCGCATAGCGGCAATACCATCGACTAAAGAGTGGTGGATTTTGAAATATAAAGCGAAACGCTCAGGCATCCCTTCAGCTTCTGGCAAAATACCTTCGATGACGTGACACTCCCATAGCGGCATCGCTCGATCTAATAGGCGGCTATGCTCTTTAGAGATGTACATCAACAGCTCACGTACGCGGCCAGGATTAGGCAGCGCTACATGGCGAAAATGATGCTCAACATCGAACTGATCATCTGTCTTCCAAAATAGCAAGTTTTCTAATACTTGATTAAATGGAAAGCTTGGCGGCACTTCAGAGTTTTGCAATTGTTGGACGAGCTGATAAACAAATTCGCTATCTTTTCCTTGTTCTTCTTCTGGCAATTCAAATAAAAATAAGCCGCCCACATGCATGGGCTGCTTACGAGACTCAAGGAGTAAAAAAAGCTGATCAACGGCTGTCATTAGTCGCATGCTAAATCCTTTTATGGCAGTAGGGCAATAGAGAGGTAGTATAACTAATTCAATTAGGGCGTGTTGAACATTCACAAATGCGCACTGCTGATAGCTACTAGTTTATCAAAGCTGTGTTCTAGTCGTCGTTAAAATTGCAGGTAATGCTTATTGCATTGGCTAGCTGATTTTATTTAAACAGTCGCAACGACTAGGGCGATTTTAGCATCAGCCCTTACGACAACAACAGGGACAGGACTATTTTTTGCCGCTTTATTGATAAAAATAGACGCTTAGAACAACTAAACTTACTATTGTTATCTGCAAATCGCCTAAAAAATAGTCTCTGTCAGTGCCATGGTCGAATGTTCAACACGCCCTAATATTCACTAAAAATAATATAAAGCAAAGCTTAGCTGATTCTAATGACTACTGAAAGAAATAACCAGTTTGCGGCGAGCTAGCAGTCGCCACTTTGCGCATTGGCATACGCCCCGCTAAGAAGGCGGCGCGGCCAGCACGAACCGCTTGCTTCATAGCCTCAGCCATCAAGACTGGGTTTTGTGCATGAGCAATCGCTGAGTTCATCAGCACCCCATCACAGCCAAGCTCCATCGCTATAGCGGCATCGGAGGCAGTACCTACGCCTGCATCAACTAAGACTGGCACGTTGGCATTTTCAATAATTAAGCTCAGAGTGTGGCGATTGAGCAGGCCAAGACCTGAGCCGATAAGGCTTCCTAAAGGCATAATAGCAACGCAGCCCATACTCTCTAATTCCTGAGCGACGATAGGATCATCTGAGGTGTAGACCATGACCTCAAACCCATCATCGATGAGCACTTTAGCCGCCTTTAGAGTCTCAGTGACATTAGGATAGAGGCTTTTTTCATCACCGAGTACTTCCAGCTTGACAAGGTTGTGACCGCCTAATAGCTCACGGGCCAACTTACAAGTGCGTACCGCGCTATCGGCATCGAAACAACCAGCAGTATTGGGTAGTATGGTATATTTATCTGGCGAGATGACTTCTAGTAGATTAGGCTCATCGCTATTTTGGCCGATATTGGTGCGGCGAATAGCGACAGTGACAATCTCAGCCTCAGAGGCAGTAATTGCTTTACCTGTTTGGGTTAGATCTTTATATTTGCCCGTACCGACCAGCAGCCTCGATGAAAATGTCCGACTACCTACGGTGAAAGTATCTAGCTGGTCTACAGTTGCAGCGCTGTGGTCATTAGCTGTCGTTATCGCTTGTGACATATCATAAGTCCTGATAGCTTATTCATGAGGATGGTGTGAAGGATACAGATGCTGAAACAACGATTAAAAAAGAGCTATTTCAGTATTGAATTGAGCCAAATAAGCTAAACATTATCAACATAACATAGTGAATCAGTAGTACAGTCTAGCTATTATCTAAGCGCTCAAAAGTAGCAAAAGTGTTATTATAACAACAAAATCATAGAAGCTTACTAAAAAACTTTCGACGCTATCTTTAGCGCTATAAAATAACGGTTGACGTGCATGACGCGTAAGCTTTTTTTGATGTATCAGCTATGCTTAAGCTAATTTATTATCCCGTTTTTGGACTCTCTCGTTATTAGGTCAACATTATGATGCCATTGCCGTACAGCTTTGCTAAGCGCCATCAGTTATTAGCGATACCTGCCATTGATTCTGATATGCCGCCGACGCTGTTGCTGACTAAAGCGACGCCGTTATCGGCTATCAATGAAGCAGTGCGGTTTTTGCAGCAGCAAGGGCTACGCGCGGCGCCTGAGTACAGCAGCGTTAGTGCTGATGAGTTCGAAAAACGCATGAACGCCGCTTATGCAGGCAATACTGGTGAGTCGCAGCACATTGCCGCCGGCCTTGAGGATCACCCCGATCTCGATAGTTTGGCAGATAGTGTGCCTGAGACTGAAGACTTGATGGATAGCCAAGATGATGCGCCTATTATTCGGCTCATCAATGCGCTGTTATCTGAAGCAATCCGCTTGAATGCTTCAGATATCCATATCGAGACTTTTGAGAAGCGCTTAGTGGTGCGTTTTCGCGTTGATGGCGAGCTCAAAGAGATTATCACCCCCAAGCGGCAACTGGCGCCCTTATTAGTCTCGCGTATTAAAGTAATGGCCAAGCTTGATATCGCTGAAAAGCGCGTACCGCAGGATGGGCGTATTAGTTTGAGACTAGCAGGCCGCGAGGTGGATGTCAGGGTATCGACGCTGCCCTCAAGCTTTGGCGAGCGGGTGGTGATGCGTCTGCTCGATAAGCAAGCGGGGCGTCTTAACATGACTTACTTAGGGCTCGCTGATAACGACTACCATCAGCTTGCACATCTGATTCATCGGCCGCACGGTATTATCTTAGTGACTGGCCCGACAGGTTCGGGTAAAACCACCACCCTTTATGCCGCGTTGACTGATCTTAACGATCAGACGCGCAATATCTTGACCGCTGAGGATCCGATTGAGTTTCAGCTCGATGGTATCGGGCAGACGCAGGTCAATAATAAGGTCGATATGACCTTTGCCAAAAGCCTGCGCGCGATGCTACGTCAAGATCCAGATGTGGTAATGGTAGGGGAGATTCGAGATCTTGAGACTGCTGAGATTGCGGTGCAAGCTTCTTTGACGGGTCACTTAGTGCTATCGACTTTGCATACTAACACGGCCATTGGTGCGGTTACGCGTCTGCAAGATATGGGCGTGGAGCCGTTTTTATTATCATCCTCACTGATCGGCGTGGTGGCGCAGCGCTTGGTGCGTACGCTATGTAGTCACTGTCATCGTTGGCAAGTTGCTGATACCGAGGAGGCCAAGCTATTTAGCGAGATCGCTATCGACAATCAAAGCCAGATTAAGCTGCCAAAACCTGTCGGCTGTGATAAGTGCAATCAATCCGGCTTTAAAGGACGTACCGCTATTTATGAGGTTGTGCCTATCGACGAGACCTTGCGGCGGATGATTCATAGTAATAGCGCCGAGTTTGAGCTTGAAAGCTACGCGCGCGCGCAGACGCCATCGATTCGCGCTGATGGCTTGCATAAAGTCATCGCGGGACGCACCACTTTGGAGGAGGTACTGCGGGTGACCAAAGAAAGCGCCCTGCTAGAGGACGCTTAAACTTAAATCAAGCATGAGACTGCGTTATATTATTTAGCAGCCATACATTCGATCTCAACACTTGCTCCAGCCGCTAAGTCTGCTACGCCAAAAGCAGAGCGTACTGGATAAGGCTTAGCCAGCTCGGTTTTGTAGACGTCATTAAAGTCATTAAAGTCGCCCATGTCCGTGAGCATGACCATACATTTGACCAAGTCCGACTTTTGATAGCCGTACTGCAGTAGCGTGCCATTGATATTATCTAGCGCTTGCTTGGCTTCTGCTTTGACACCGCCTTCGACCAACTTACCGTCTTTAAAGCCAATCTGTCCTGACATATATAAAGTGTCGCCGACGCGAACGGCACTTGAGAACGGATACTCACCGCCGCCGCCCAAAAATATCGGTTTGGATTGGGTTAAGGTCGGGTTAGTTGTAGTAGCCGCCTGCGCACTAAAAGCTAAGCCTAGAGCTAGTGCTGCGGTAGGTAAGGTTTTGCCAAGTTTTGCGGCAAGTGATTTATGATAAGTCATCATTATTTTATCCTTATTATTGCAGGTTTAGTTTTAGATATTCTTAGTTTTAGGCAATGCTAACTAACGTTATCAATGATTATTGTGATTGCTCATTAATGTATTGACCAACAACTCTAATGCTAGCTTTTGAGCTAAGTATCCGTCTGTTCTTTATCTATAGAGTTTTGCTCAGCGTTATCAGTATTGTCGGAGTTATTAGTGTTATCAGTGTTATTGGCGTTATTGGTTTCTGACTCTTGCGCGGATGATTCGCGGCCTTGACGACGCGCTTCTAGCTCAGATTTGGGTATCCAAGCCCAAGTCATCTCAACGGTGATAGGGTCGCGGGTGCTTTCAGATTCTCGATCATTGATGACGCAAGGGATGACCATCTCACCTTTTGGCGTATTTAGAATCTTCAGACGCTGCTCGTCAGATAAAGTCGCGACTGCCGCGACTTGGCCTTTTTTGAGCGGGCGATAAAAATTGACCGAGTAGGATTTTATCAGTAGCATCCGATCTGTTGGCAAGTTAAGACCCAAAATAAATCCTGTGGCCGTTTCAGCCAGTAACGTCACGGCGACCGCATGGATAGAGCCGATATGGTTCTGCACGCCTTTGTCGTTTTTTAAGCTGACGATGACTTGGTTGGGCTCAACAGTTTCGTAATAAACGCCAGTCGTTCCAACATAAGGCACCACTTTACCAAAGGCTTTGGATAAAATCGTAGAGCGCGCGCCACTAGGCAGATATTTAGTGACTGATAATAGCTTGGAGAATTGATTATTCACAGGCTTTAAGGTACTGGTTGGTGCGTTGGTTTGCTCTTCTTTGTCCGTGACCGTATTGATAGCTTCGGCGACCTTTTCAGGCAACTGACTGGGAACCTTTTCGGTGACTTTTTTGGTTAATTTACGGGGTAAGTTATTGAATAATCCTGACATATAATATTCCTAGGGTGACACCATTTAAAAGTCATATTGCAATGAGCGATAAGCGGCATATGATAGCATTGAGCGACTTATCGTTTTGTCTATTAGCATAAACTACCACGCCCTCAAAATACAGTAATATACAGTGACGTTATGAGATCTATGAGCCCCACCGAAACTTTATCTGCTAATCAAAACCCCGTCAACGTCATCTATAGCGGCGTTGCTGGTACGGGCAAAACGTATCGACTGCTACAAATCGCCAAGCAGTACAGCGACTGTTTGCCTACCATTGACCACCAGATGTGGCTAACGCAGCTGGTCAGTGAATTGAGCTGGCGCGAAGTGGTCTGCCTAATTTTATTAGACAAAAAAACGCGGCAAAAAGACTTAGTGAAAGTACCAGAAATCGTGGCGCATGAGTTTTTTGTTACCAAAGCGGCGCAAAATGAGCGCCTAAAAAACCTTAATAACACCGTCTGGTCGGTACTGCAGACGCATAGTCCAGTCGATTCACAAACGGTCAGCTGTGATAAGCGCGCCAGCCAAGCTTATTTTGATAAAGATGAGAGCGGTGCTTGGTATCTATTAGCCGATAGTCTGACACTGCTAGAGGGCTTACAGCAGCAGCTAACGGAGTATCGTCAAGCTAAGCAAACTAGCAGCGCTCAACCCATACGTAACGAGCGTTTTAGTATGGTGAGCTTTCATCAGGCTTATGGTTATGAGGAGTTTGTTGAAGGCATTCGTCCGGTGCTCGGCGCTCATCGCTCAGGACAAGTCAGCTACGAGGTGCAAGACGGCGCGTTCTTACAGCTGTGTCAGCGCGCAGCTCATGATCCTGAGCAGCGTTACGCTATGCTGATTGATGAGATCAATCGCGCCAATGTCGCTCGCGTGTTCGGTGAGCTGTTAAGTTTGATTGAGCCGGACAAACGTGTGGGCACGCCTAATGCCATGTCTGTGACGCTTGCGTATTCTGGGCGCTCCTTTAGCGTTCCGGCCAATGTCGATATCTATGCCACGATGAATACCCAAGACCATTCGTTAGCTCCGCTCGACATGGCACTACGCCGACGTTTTCGCTTTATTGATTGTCCGCCGCAGCCTGAACTGCTCGCGACGATTTGCGTTGATGAGGAGGCGGTGGATTTAGGGCAGTTATTGGCTGGAATCAACAGCCGAATCACACAGACGCTTGGGCAAGAAGCCCAGTTAGGTCATGCGTTTTTATTCACTGTTAATACGCTAGCGCAGCTGCAAGCGGCGCTAGTAGAGCAGATCATTCCGCAATTAGTGCAAGCTACTGGCGGACAGCTAAAGATGCTACAGTTTTTATTTTGTGATGAGGGGCAGCCTGTGGCCGCGCAGTTTATTCAAGATGCGCAGATGAGTAGTCAGCACGCAGTCGCTCAGGATGCAAAGGCTGACAACGATGTCGCCGCTCATTCTCATGTCTTAGCGTCTAACGGTATTTTTGCCTCATCCAATATGGGCCATAGCGGTTATGTTATCAATGCTGATTTGCTAGCTGGTACGGGTAAGTTTGTTCAAGCGGCAGCATATCAGCGCTTATATTGAAGCTACATGGCAATCCTATTTAAAGAATAAACGATGGCATCCAAAACAAACACAGATGGCGCAGCACAAGTCGTGATGAGCGTGCACGAGCATCAACGCTTAACCGTACATGATTTTACTCATGCCAGTGACTTTAACTGGCTGATGGCGCAAGAGCTGCCAGTATTTAGTATTAAGCGTCAGCGTGGTCAATGGCAGCTTAAAGTCGGCCATTATATAGGCGTTATCCTGCTGCCCAGTCATATCACTTTAGAGATACTACCAAAAACGCTCGCTCATACCGTTAGCGAGAAGTCCAAAACCTCACCCTTGGAGAGTGATTCGCATTTTGAGCACGCGCATTTTGACAATATAGTACAAACTCGCCAGTGGGTTGAGCAGATGCTAAGTACTTTAATTAATGCCAACGATGATCAGCTACCAGCGCTCAAAAACTTCGGTCAAGCTAGCGCCAATTTGACGCCACTACCCATAGCAGGTGTTCCTATATCGCAGTGGCTACTAGAGCAGTTTTTGCAGCTACTCAGCCGTCATCAGCCAAGTCAGCACTATCAAACGACGGTTGAGAACCAAGCGTCTTTGCAAGGCAAACTGCGTATCAAAGAGCAGCTACGAGACAATAGCCATCAGCCGCATAAGTTTGTCAACGAGGTCAGTACGCTCAGCACGCAAATGCTTAGTAATCGGCTGATCAAAAGCGCCTTGCAGCTTGTTGAGCCCCTCTTGACAGCTCCGCTACTGCCCAAGTACTGGCTAGCGTGGCGCAGTATCATGGCTCTTAGTCCGCACGAGTATCAGCAGCTCGACTCACTATATATCAGTGCCATGCAGCAGCTCAGCCAGCAACCCGTTGGTAGGCAGCAACGCCAAGCATCTCAGCAGCTGCTAGCTTTTGCTTATTGGCTACTTAAGACTCAAGCGGCAACGATGCCTACGGGTAATATTATCAGCAGTCATCAAAAAAGTGGTCACCAGTCAGACCTTAGTCATTCAGCACCAATACGCCTGTGTCTATTACTCAACATGAACCTAGCCTTCGAGCAGTGGGCGAGCCTAAGGATTGCTAATCATTTCGCTCAACGCCAAGATCATTATCTGCCTCTTTATCAAGCTCAGCACGTCTGGCTCAAAGATCATTTAGGACAAGCGCAGCTGTCTATGCGTCCTGATTTATTGATTTATCGGCAGGCACCAGAGCAAGGTAGCAGTAGCAATGAGAGGGGCGCTACTCGTTATTGTAGTCATGTCATAGATATCAAATGGAAGCTGTTAGCTAAAGCGGGTGACATCAGCGCAAGTGATGCTTATCAGCTCAGTAGCTACGCGCAGGCCTATCAAGCCGAGCAAGTTTGGCTGGTCTATCCTGTGACTGATGGCCGATCGCGGCCGATCGCGCTACATCGTCAGCGGGACGCACGTTTTGGCCCTACTACTAACGCAGATAACAGTATGGCAAACCGCGCTCAAAACAGCACTTGTAGCACTAAGCCTACAGAGGGAACGCTTTGGCTCATGCCATTTAACGTCTTGACGGGTCAAATACTAGAGCCTGTATACAGCGGTGAAGATAGTAAAGAGCGGGCTGGATAAAACGCTTAAGAGATCCTGATTTTGTCTCTAAAGTGGTGCCAAATAAAATTATTTAAAAATAGGTGTTGACAGTATCGTGTTTACCCCTTAATATGTGCACCTCGATAGCGAGGAACGCGACGTAATTAAAAGCGCAGTTTATCTGATAGCTAATAATTATTTAATCGTTTACGCTAGCGAGACAATAGAGAATTTCGGAGTGTGGCGCAGTTTGGTAGCGCATCTGGTTTGGGACCAGAGGGTCGTAGGTTCGAATCCTATCACTCCGACCATCTATTTTAAGAGCCTTACAGGCTTTTTTTTATGTATAATGGTTTAGTTGTTAATATTTAAATAATAGCTTAGCCAAATAGATAAAGAGCCCTTAAGAGCGCCTGTAGCTCAGCTGGATAGAGCATCTCCCTTCTAAGGAGGTGGTCGCAGGTTCGAATCCTGCCAGGCGCGCCATTTAGCCTGCAAACCTTGCCTTCCTTGGCAGTAGTTATGGCGGTTGTAGCTCAGTTGGTAGAGCCCCGGGTTGTGATCTCGGTTGTCGTGGGTTCGAGTCCCATCAGTCGCCCCATATTTTTTCTATATATCTCCTTCTTACTACTTTTAGTAAACCTTATCGCGCACTACTGTGCCGCTGACAAAGCCTAATCCTGTCTTTTCTTTAGCTCAAACTTCCAAATGTTTAAACCCTAAATCGTATAAAATCTATTAATGCTCGCCTTGTTGGGCATTTTTTTGCGTCTGGGTTTTGTATTTTTGCGCTTTTTAGCTGCTCGCTAAACACTTGCGATTATAATTAGACTTTTATCACGATTTTTATATACTTCGTAGAAGCCAAAAATAATGGTATTGTTTAAGTGTAAGATGTGTTTAGCGTATGTATATTCTTATTTAGAGTCCAAGTTGAACGATTTGACTTGTTTGCTAATAGATAGGTGGTTTATTTTGCTATCGCTGACTAATTAGTCATTGGATTGTTGAAGGAAAAATCGATGGATACCCTAAGCGTGTTATTACAAAACGTGAATTTGTTTGAAACCAAATATCATCGCATAAATGGCGCTGGTAACTGGTCTTATGCAATCGATAAAAAAGATACCATCTTGTTTTATTTGGTCCTATCTGGCGGATTTTGTCTGGATGTTGGTAGCGAAGTGCGCCAAGCTCACGCTGGTGATATTATTATGATATCTAATGCGGCTCAGCATATTAGCTATGCTCTAAACTATCATGGTAATGAAGCAAAATCTTTGGATGCTAGATTGGTTAATGAGGCAGATAGTATTATCGAGCTTAATTCAGCTGATGATAACAATGTGTCTTTGATTTTAATCGAGTGCCAATATGATAAAGAGATGACTCGGCCTTTATTATCGGTGTTGCCCTCGATTTTACCTGAGCTTAGTGATGCCTCAGATGCTAGGTTTGGGGTGTTAGATATCGAGGTCAAACTACTCACTTTAGAGTCTGAAAAAGAGCGCATGGGTAAGATGGCCGTTATTAATCACTGGGCCGGTATTATGATGATTGAGTGTCTGCGCACTTATATAGAGAGCTTGCCTGAGACCACTGATAATTGGCTAAGAGCGCTAAAAGACCCCTATTTAGCTAAAGCGATAGCCGCTATGCATTATAAGCCCAATGAAAACTGGACGATTCATAAGCTTGCTGAAGTGGCCGGCATGTCGCGCTCGAGTTTCGCGCAGCGCTTCAAAGAGGTAGTCGGTATGCCGCCTTTGACTTACTTAATTGACTATCGTCTACGCTTAGCATCACGCTACTTACGCTTACAGCAAAACAGTATTAGCCGTATCAGTGAGCTGGTCGGTTATGCGTCAGACTCTACGTTTAGCCAAGCTTTCAAACGCGTTTATGGCATGTCACCTAAAGCCTATCGCCAGCAGTATCAAAGAAGGATAGCGGTGTAAGCAAAGCAAGCCTTGATGTTTTAGTGACGCAATGTCATAGTGCTCTGACATTATAAATTTAGTCATTTAAACCTGATAAGCTCTAGGATTAACTTTATAATCTTAGGGTTTTTTTTGGTTCATAGGTCGCCCTAAAGACAACCAATACTTAGGTGCAACCTAGCGCTACTGATATAAATTCCTTTAGCGTAATGTCCTATACTACGAGTAGCGCTGTTGTCTTACGATATATAAACAGCGCGCTATCTGCTGTTAGGGCAGCTGACAATGGCAGTGGGATCAGGTACTATAGACAGTGACTCGTTTTAGAGTATCAATCCCAAAACGATATTGCCGAAACGATATTTATTTTTGTTAGCGAAGATATGTTATGACCCAACCAAATTCTGAGCAACACTTTGTCACGCTTGCACCTGCCGCTCATGATAGTAGTGACCACGCTATAAGTAATGACAAGGCTACAACGAGTGATGAGCAGACAAACAAAGATAGCGTGTATCGCAAGCCATCATCCTCTACGGCAGCGCCTAATAAAGCTGAGCTAGTACAGCGGTTTTTAGTTCCGGTAGCTATAGATCAAAATGTTGCCGCGCCTGATACACAAGGCAGTGTGGCAGAGCAGCGCCTAGCACTTTACCGTGACCAACATGAGCTTACGCGCCTGCTTTATCTAGCGCCGGCGAACGTGCGTCCCACTTATTTAGTACAAACCCTAAAGACGCAGTTCGCTGAATATCAGCAGTTTACGCTCGCCAAGCAGCTCGATAAGCGCGGTTTGCTTGAGGTGGAGTCTATAGAGCGTCTTTGGCAACAGCTACATGTGGTTGATGATATTATCGCTGATATCGTCAGCAACATGCCCGCGCAGCAGCCGGCAGGTTGGCAGCTCACCGCGCAGGACGGACACAATCCACTGCGCCTGCCTACTATCGGCAAGCTCAAACATGGCAAGCCCATCGTTGATCAAGGTAGCCTTAATAGCTATGTCTTAGGTCATTTTGGCGTCAGTAGCTTCACCTATGATCGTGGCTATTATATCGGTCACGTCATTGGTTATTTATTCAGCTGCTATTTTTGCGCGCACCTATCGATAAGCTATGGTGTCGCTCCGCTTGGCGAGCAAGTGGTTGAGGGCTATGACTATGCCAGTCTCGAGACGCCTTATATGGTACGTTTGCTACAAGGTCTAGACGGCTACTGCAAAAAGCGCGTTTATCAATTGGCGGTGATTTGTGCACGTTTAAGCGTTTATGCCAGCGACAAACGCATCGAAAAGATGCTGATTGCTGAGGTCAATGACTTCGATAAAAAGCTACAACAGCAGCACTTAGAGGTATTATTGCTACAAGGAATGATGCCTGAGAGCCAAGATTCGACGCCTTTGTTCTAGCCGTTCCTCTTTTTCATTGCTCTTATTCTTAACCGAGACTCTAGCGCTTTAGTAGGTTTAAAAGCGAAAGCCGCTTTATAAGCTGCATCTTTAAAGCTGTTTGGTTTGCGCTATTATCGTGCTACTTCTCCCTTATTCGCTCATTTAGGATCCTTGCTGTTATGGCCGCTTATCATTACAAAGCTTTTGATGATCAAGGAGCGATGCAAAAAGGCCTGTTAGAGGGTGATTCTGCGCGGCAGATACGCCAGCAGCTGCGTGATAAGCGCTGGACGCCGGTAGAGGTCAGCGCAGTCAATAACAGACAAGATAAACACAAAAACCGCTATAAAAAACCGTCTGCTTATGAGCTTGCGCTACTGACACGTCAGCTGTCGGTGCTATTAGCGGCCGGTATTCCGCTAGAAGAAACACTAGCGGCTGTCGCCAAACAATCTCCTAAAACCCATATCAAGTCCTTAATGCTAGCAGTGCGCTCGCATGTGTTAGAAGGCTTGAGCCTTGCACGTGCTTTGCAGCAAGCGGCCAGCTTTCCGCCACTGTATATCGCCACCATCGCTGCCGGCGAAAAATCCGGTCATCTGGATATCATCCTCAATCAGCTCGCCGACTACACCGAAAACCGCTTTGCGCTACAAAAGAAGATTCAAGGCGCTATGGTCTATCCCATTATATTGATGGTCATGGCAGCGGCGGTCATCATGGGGCTGATGAGCTTTGTGGTACCCAAAATTGTCAAAGTGTTTGAGCAATCCGAGCAAGCGCTGCCTTGGATTACGCAAGTGGTGCTGACGCTATCGAATATCATTACCGACTGGTGGTGGCTGATATTACTTGTCTTAGTGGCGGCTGGGTTTGTCCTGTACCGCTTCGCGCAGACGCAGGCCGGTAAGCTGGCTATCGATAGTTTGGTACTCAAGCTACCGATATTGGCAAGACTATCTAAGGGCCTGAATGCCGCTCGTTTTGCAAGCACCCTTGCAATATTGGTACGCTCTGGCGTGCCTTTGATTGAGGCGCTGCACATCGGCGCGGCGGTGGCGACGAACTTGCATATTCAGCAAACTATTATGACCGCGGCCGACCGAGTCACCGAAGGCGCGAGTCTCTCAAGTCAGCTTGAGCGCTCCTCGTACTTTCCGCCAATGATGGTACAGATGATTAAGAGCGGGGAGAACTCAGGCGAGCTTGAAAATATGCTGAGCCGCGCCGCCAACATGCAAGAAGCGGAAGCCACAAATTTTATCAGCACTTTATTATCGCTACTTGAGCCGCTGATGCTGGTGTTTATGGGCATTATCGTAATGATCATCGTTATGGCAGTGATGCTACCTATCGTCAATATGAATGACTTGGCAGGATAGGCTAGCTTTCTTAAGTTTTGCGCACTGTTGTATATTATTGACTGACACCTATTTGCGCTTATCCCCGCCAGCACATTACGCTATAGTAGCGAGCATCTATCATGCAATATAAAGAAAAAAGCGTTTTAAAGCGCCTAATGAAGCATCCAAAGTGTCGTCTGTCTGCTGACGCTGGTGGAAAAATAGTAGCTCATAGTCTATAGTGATTATTATTAGGGCGTGTTGAACATTCACAAATGCGCACTGCTGATCGCTAAAATAGTTCTAGTCTAAGTGAAAATTGCAGAT
>NZ_JBEOPC010000016.1:0-73661 GCF_040309765.1 Psychrobacter sp. TB20-MNA-CIBAN-0197 | reverse complement strand
TCAATAAGCAGAGTTGACAAGGTAGATGTCATCTTAGGTGACAACGGTTGACGCCTTACATCCATGCCCTAGAAGGACATGGTTTTACAGCGTTGGTGATAAAAAAAGACCAATCCGAAGATTGATCTTTTATTCAAGCTCATACAGTGTACGAAGTCTACTTACCGCTACTTTGCACTGCTATATTTATTCGCAGCATTCACAAAGCTATTAAACAGCGGGTGGCCACCGCGTGGCGAGCTAGTAAATTCTGGGTGGAACTGTACCGCGATAAACCAAGGATGCTCACTGATCTCGACTGACTCAACCAAATGCTGCTTGGCAGAGTAGCCTGAGATTTTCATACCATTTTGCTCAAGCGGCTCAATATAGCGGTTGTTCATTTCATAACGATGACGATGACGCTCGCTGATACGTGTTGCGCCATAAATTTGGCTCAGCTTGCTGCCCGCAACCAACTCTGCTTGCTGCGCGCCAAGGCGCATGGTGCCGCCAAGATCTGAATCATCGCTACGAATCTGTAGCTCGCCGCGCTCATCCAACCATTCGGTAATCAGACCAATGATAGGCTCCGCGCTTTTGCGGTCAAATTCAGATGAATTGGCATCGATTTTTAGCACGTTACGGGCATATTCAATGACTGCCAGCTGCATACCTAAGCAAATACCCAAGTACGGTACGTTGTTTTCACGCGCATAGGTGACGGCTTTTAGCTTACCGACTGTGCCACGCTCACCAAAACCACCTGGAACCAAGATAGCATCGGCTTGCTTTAAGCGCGCAAACAGGCTGTCATCTGTTTCTAGACGTTCAGCATCAATATAGTCGATGTCGACAGACACCTGATGGGTAAAGCCAGCGTGCAATAACGCTTCGTTGATAGACTTATAAGCATCAGGTAGCTCGACATATTTGCCAACCATAGCGACAGTGACTGTCGACTCTGGGTTGAGCTGTGCTTCGACCACTTTGTCCCAATCGCTAAGATCTGCTTCTGGTACATCAAGACCAAAGCGCTCACAGATTAAATCATCAAGATCTTGCTCATGCAAGGTACGCGGTATTTGATAAATACTTTGCGCATCTTCACACATGATCACCGCACGCTCTTCGACGTTGGTAAATAGTGCAATCTTACGGCGATTGTCTTGTGAGATATGGTGGTCAGAGCGGCAGATCAAGATATCTGGCTGCAGACCGATAGAACGTAGCTCTTTTACTGAATGCTGAGTAGGCTTGGTTTTGGTTTCGCCCGCACTGGCGATATAAGGCACCAGCGTTAAGTGCATCAGCATGGCGCGATTGCGACCTAGCTCTACTTGCATTTGGCGTACCGCTTCCATAAAGGGAAGTGACTCGATATCACCGACCGTACCGCCAATTTCGATAATAGCGATGTCGTAGCCTTGGCCACTGGCAAGGATTTTACTTTTGATTTCATCAGTGATATGCGGAATCACCTGTACCGTACCGCCCAAATATTCACCGCGGCGCTCTTTATTCAAAACGTTCTGATAGATACGGCCACTGGTAAAGTTGTTGCTCTTACTCATCTTAGAGTGGCGTAAGAAGCGCTCATAATAGCCCAAGTCCAAATCGGTCTCAGCGCCATCTTCGGTGACGAACACTTCGCCATGCTGGAACGGACTCATCGTACCTGGATCGACGTTGATATACGGATCCATTTTGGTCATCGTCACGCTCACGCCACGTGCTTCAAGGACTGCGGCAAGAGAGGCTGCGGTAATACCTTTTCCTAGTGAGGACACTACCCCACCGGTCACAAATATAAACTTGGTCATAGTACTCTGTCGGTAATTGGTAAAGAAGGATTTTACTAAAAATACGCTACAAAATATAGGGCAAAAGCGCAAACTCTTTAAAACACTCAGTTTTTAACGCTTAATTGTCATAAGTGCGTAATCATCGTAAATACGTAGCTATTATAACCCACTGCGGCTTTAAAAAGGTCACAACAAAAAAACTCACCCCGAAGGATGAGTTTTTTATAATACGTTTTCTAATGTTTAGATTAGAATTTGTATTCTAGACCAGTACCGATAGCTAGTGTTTTAGTATCGCCACGAACGCCGTCAAATCTAACATCACGATCACTATCATTTTGACCCGCATATGCATGCACGATCATATTTGGTTGGTAGAAGTATTTGCCACCAACAACGATTTGATCAGAATCTATACCATCAAAACCACGTAGGTTTGAAGTGTTGTTATACTGAGCGTAAACAGTAGCTGGTTTAGCAAAATTCTGTAAACCCATAGCCGCGCTTAGAACAAAACCTTTCTCTTTTTCGCTATCAGCAAAATCAAAGTCAGCTACTTGGTATAAAGCACCTAATATTACTGGAACAGCAGCAAACTTAGACAAATCTACAGTAGCAGTACCACGGATAATATCACCAGTTTGATTATAGCCACCATTACCAAGGTTTAAGTCTTTATCATAAGCAACACCAGCGGTGAAGCCAGTACCTTGGTCAAACATAGCAGCAACACCAAAACCATCACCACTATTGTCATCTTCATCAGCAGCATACATTGCTGACAACTGTAATGGAAGACCTTGATACTTAGGAGCAGTCCAGATCATTGAGTTATCAATACGACCACTTTCTACCATATTATCTTTACTAGCTTTACTACCTAGGTAATTCCAGTAGCCGCCATCAGCAGTAGCAACGTTATTGATACGATCTAATGATGATTGGTTTTTACCAACACGGAACTCACCAAATTGCTTGTTGTTTACACCTAGGAATGTATCGCGGTTTTTAAAGCCATTGCTATCACCATCAATGCTTGTGCCATACTCTAGTTGGTAAATCACATCAGTATTGGCAGTAATGGCTTCAGAGCCTTTAAAACCGATACGTGAAGAATGAGAATTGATTTCTATTGTGTCTTCATCATACATGTTGCCAGCAGGGCCATCGAATTCAGCGTTAACATAGTCAGCTGCTAAGAATGCTTTACCATAAACAGTTGGGGCGGCGTTGGCTGCAGATACAGATAGGGCGGCGATTGCTGTCGCTAAAAGTAGTTTTTTCATGGGGTATCTCCACTTTACGATTTGAGTGATAAATTGGCTAAGATTGGCCGATATATATAATGGCAGGGTGACTACCCTATAGAACATTTATATATATGAGCTAGAAGCATTACTTAGACACAACTTTACCAACCAAATATTACAGTAAGGTGAAAAAACCAAAATTTACACAAATGTTATTATTAATTTTACGGATTCTGTTATTTAAGACACGCTGTTGTTCAAGACACAGTATTGATTACAAAACAAAAAAACTCACCCCGAAGGATGAGTTTTTTATAATACGTTTCTAATGTTTAGATTAGAATAAGTATTCTAGACCGCCACCGATAGCGAGTACATCAATATCACCACGTAAGTCGATTTCATTAACATTGCCGTCTTCGTCTCTCGAACCAAAACGACCATTGTTTAATTCCGCTGAATTTAGACCAGCATAGGCATGAGCGATCATATTATTTTTAAACGCATATTTGCCACCTACAACGACTTGATTTGAGTCATTATTCTCAAGACCACTGATATTGTCGGTTTTGTCATACTGAATATAAACAGAGGCTGGACGGGCAAAATTCGAAAGACCCATTTCAGCACTCACCACTAAACCGTCCTCTGTTGCAGTAGTAGTACCGGCATAGTCAGCTTCTTGATATAGAACGCCTAACTTTACAGGAGCTGCGATATATTTACCTAAATCGACGCTAGCACTGCCACGGATAATATCACCACTAACACTCATGTCTTGCTCATAAGCAATACCAGCGGTAATGCCTGTACCTGGATCAAACATCAATGAGGCACCATAGCCTGCGTCACGATCATTGCTATCAGATATAAAGTCTTCATCAGCACCATACATCAGCGCAAGCGCTAATGGTAGGTCATTGTATTTAGGCGCTTTCCAAACGATTGAATTATTGATACGGTTACCAACGGTCGGGGTCAAAATATTAGCAAAGCTGTCGTTGTTGTTCAGAGTACTAGAGCCAAGATTATCCCAATAACCTTCATTAACTGATACGTTATTGATATAGTCAATGACTGTGTAGTTACGACCAAAGCGGAATTCACCGAAGTCTTTATTTTTTAAACCTAAATAAGTATCACGACTTTTGAAGCCAATGTTATCGCTACCACTATCATCAACTTGAACGCCGTACTCTAATTGGTAAATTACGTCAGTGTTGGCCGTTATCGCTTCAGAGCCTCTGAAGCCTAAACGTGAAAGCTTAGAATTAACTTGTAATGAACCGTTGTCTTCATTAATTCTGTTATTATTATCCATATTCTGACCATCAATTTCAGCATTAACGTAATCAGTAGTAACGAATACTTTACCATAAACGGTAGGTGCTGCCTGTGCTGCAGATACAGATAGAGCAGCAACGGCTGTAGCTAAAAGTAGTTTTTTCATGGGGGTATCTCCACTTTACAATTTTAGTAATGAGCGAGCTATTATTAGCCGGTGCCCAAAATGGTATCGTCACAAATCCTCAAAGATATAATGTGTAACTGGCTACCGAGATTAGTCAGAAACAAGTATGGCGAAGTTTTATTACCGTAATATGAAAAAACCCTAACTTACATATAGAAAGCATTTACGTAACTTGTAATGTAACTACCATGTAAACTTAAGTCTTATGCGTCCTACTGCGTAACATCCGTTACCAAACTCATACTTCGAGTACAAGCATAACAACTTTGACATAATTTGCAACATTTTTTTTGACATTTAGTCCTAATTCTTTCACTTTTTATTTCACTATTCACGGAAATAAACTTCTTGATCCTAGTTAGTCTTTCATAAGGATTAGAAGGTAGCTCAAAGCCGTGTCTTAAGAGATATGTTAACCATAAAAAAGCACCCCTATCGTCTTAATAGGAGTGCTTGTACTAGCAATTTATAATTATAGGTATAACACCCCTATCCGTCTTCTAGAGCGAATAGGAGGGCTAATAACGCGTCATATAAGATAATAGACTAAAACCTTATATGACAGCTTTGAGCCGCTTACTTAGCAAGCGCTGCTAGCTTTTAGATCACGGCGCGCTTGATGCAGTAGTGGCTCAGTGTAACCACTAGGCTGCTCGCGACCTTTAAATACTAGATCACAAGCCGCTTGGAACGCATAAGAGTTATCGAAATCAGGTGCCATATTTTGGTAACTAGGATCGCCCGCGTTTTGCTCATCGACGACTTTTGCCATACGCTTCATGGTTTCCATGACTTGCTCTTCGCTTACTACATTATGATGTAGCCAGTTGGTGATGTGCTGGCTTGAGATACGTAGAGTCGCACGATCTTCCATTAGGCCAACGTCATTGATATCTGGCACCTTTGAGCAACCAACACCTTGGTTCACCCAGCGCACGACATAGCCCAAGATGCCTTGAGCGTTGTTCTCAAGCTCTTGGCGCTTCTCTTCTTCGCTCCAATTGGCCTCACTGGTCAAAGGAATGGTCAAGATATCATCGACATCAGCGCGGCTACGCGATTTTAGCTTGTCTTGTACGTCTTTTACGTTGACTTGATGATAATGCATGGCATGTAAGGTTGCACCCGTTGGTGACGGTACCCAAGCCGTGCTAGCGCCTGACTGCGGATGCGCTGCCTTGGTCTCCATCATCTCTTTCATCTCATCAGGCTTAGCCCACATGCCTTTACCGATCTGAGCGCGGCCTTGCAGACCTACCTCAAGACCGACATCGACGTTCCACTGCTCGTAAGCTGGCTGCCATGCTTGCGACTTCATCTCGCCTTTACGTACGAATGGCCCTGCATTCATACTGGTGTGCATCTCATCGCCGGTACGATCCAAGAAGCCGGTATTAATGAAGATGACGCGCTCTTTAGCTTGACGAATAGCGTTCTTTAGATTGACCGTCATGCGGCGCTCTTCGTCCATGATACCGATCTTTAAGGTATTACGCTCAAGACCTAATAAGTCCTCAGAGGCATTAAATAAGTCATTGGCCATCTTCACTTCATCAGGGCCGTGCATTTTTGGCTTAACGATATACATAGAGCCTTTGCGTGAGTTTGACAGCTTAGTCTTGCCTTTTAGGTCATTTAGGCTCAGTAATGGCGTCACTAGAGCGTCCATAATGCCCTCAAAGATCTCTTCTTGCCCCTCGCCCAAATCAACCAAGATAGCTGGGTTTTGCATTAAGTGTCCGACGTTACGTAGTAGTAGCAAAGCGCGGCCTGGCAGGACTAGCTCGCTACCATCTGGCGCAGTATAAACGCGGTCTGGGTTTTGCTGACGAGTGCGAGTCTTACCGCCTTTCTCAAAAGTCTCTTGCAGATCGCCGTTCATTAGGCCAAACCAGTTACGGTACACTTCGACTTTTTCTTCAGCATCGACTGCGGCGATAGAGTCTTCGCCATCTTGAATGGCAGTGATAGCCGATTCGAGTAGCACATCTTTGATACCTGCTGCATCGTCTTTACCGATTGGGCTGTCTTTATCGATTTGAATCTCGGCGTGCAGATTATTGTTCTTGAGTAGCACCGCTGTTGGACTGCTTGCCTCTCCCATGTAACCTGCAAATTGCTCTGCATCTTTAAGCTCAGTGCTATTATCGCCTTGAGTGATTTGTAGCTTACCATCGACCACTTCAAAACCAGTAACCTCAGTGTAAGAGCCGGATGCAAGCGCAAAGTTTTCATCTAAGAATTGCTTGGCATAAGCCACGACAGCGGCGCCGCGAGTAGGATTATAGCCGCCTTTAGCCTCTTGACCGTTCTCATCACTGATAACATCTGTACCATAAAGCGCATCGTACAAGCTACCCCAACGAGCGTTAGTCGCGTTCAAAGCATAGCGAGCGTTACGCACCGGTACGACTAACTGTGGCCCTGCGATATGAGCGATTTCTTCATCGACATTCTCAGTTGAGACTTGAAAGTCCTCGCCTTCTGGCAATAAGTAGCCAATCTCTTGTAAGAATTGCTTATACTTTGCAAAGTCGACTTCGCCGCTATTAGTAGGGTTATCTAGATGCCATTGATCAATCTGCTTTTGCATCTCATCACGAGTCGCAAGCAGGGC
Source organism: Psychrobacter sp. TB20-MNA-CIBAN-0197 (assembly GCF_040309765.1). NCBI lineage: Bacteria > Pseudomonadati > Pseudomonadota > Gammaproteobacteria > Moraxellales > Moraxellaceae > Psychrobacter > Psychrobacter sp. TB20-MNA-CIBAN-0197. Next base: position 66,539 of record NZ_JBEOPC010000016.1, on the reverse strand, counting down.
TTTATTACGCGGAGTGAACTCTTTGACTACCTTTTCAAACCCTGACCAGTAGCTCTCTGAATCGACGCCTACTTTTGGCAGTACTTCGTTTTCGATAAAGTCATACATCTGCTTATCGATAGCAAGGCTGCCTTTTTGGATGCGATTGGCGTTTAAATCCTGACTCATAATGATATCCTTGTAATAAGTTTAGGGAGGCGCTTGAGCAATAAAGGGTGCTTAACTGAGATTATCGTTATACCTTTATAGCGAACAAGCATTTAGAAGTCTTATAATCAATGTTCTTATATGAATGATAGGCTCATGCTAAAATAATCTATGACATAATGATTCTAAAATCAAAGATTATCCTACTATCAAATCAAGAAATTAACAAGAACGCGCTATTTAGTAGATAAATAGTCGCCTTGTATAAATATGATAGCCTTTACCACGGCTTGTTTAACTCGTACAAGGAAGCGCTAGGGTACTGATGACTTACGAGTATGATTAAACTGTAAGTAATCATTTCGGCTGAGCAAAGCGCTCAATGATAAAATTTACCAAATTGTCCACTTTACCTGATTAGACTATGACTGATATCAAAATCAAAGCAATAAGCGAAAATAAAAAACCAAATGAACGGGCTGCTGTCGGTCAAACTTTAGCTCAGACTTCACCTTCAAATGTCGATCTATCAGCGATTTATACGTTTTTGGCAGGGCGAACGACACGGGATTGGATAAATGCGGCGGTCAATAACTTACCCATCATTATCCAAGACCATGCGAACTGCGAAAAAAAAGCGGCGGGAACCGCAAAGAATCTGATGTTTCGCTATGAATTCTCCCATGACTTACAATGCAAGCTTGCTCAATTAGTCCGGGAAGAGATGCTGCACTACGAGCAAGTATTAGGGATTATGAAAGAGCGTGGTCAAGCGTGGCAACATCTAGGCGCAGGCCGTTATGCCAAAGGCTTGCTAAAACACAAGCGCACTTTTGAGCCTGCAGCTATGGTTGATGTACTCATCATTGGCGCTTTTATAGAAGCGCGCTCATGTGAGCGTTTTGCGGCACTAAGCAATGTAATAGATGATGAGCGCTTGGCTAAATACTACCGTTATTTACTAAAATCAGAGAGTCGTCATTTTGAAGATTATCTACAGTTAGCGCAGTCGCTAGCGGCTGAGAATATCGATGAACGTGTGGCTTTTTTTAGAGCGGTAGAAGCTGAGCTTATTACCAGTCCTGATAATGAGCTACGCTTTCATAGCGGCGTACCTGTTTAATTCATGGTTTAGCTAACAATAATTCTAGGGCGTGTCCCTATTTCAAAAATGGTGATAAAAATGAGATAAATCGCAGGCAAACAAGGAAAATAGCGCAGGTAATATCAAGATATTGACCAGCTATTTGACACCGTTTGCCAAAGATTTAGCCATTTTTAGCCCATTTAGTCATAAACGCTTGAATTAGGGATACGCCCTAGTACATGGCTTAATGCCACTGATTGATTCCCCATAAAAAAAGCAGCGCCTTACTGTCTTTTAGGAGACAGTAAGGCGCTGCTTTTTCAGTAATTATTTATACTTCTGTTTCTAGTTTTACTTACTAATCTTTGGTTTCAGTAATGCTAGTATCGTGTTGCTTATGATCTTTGGCAATATTATGCGGATCATGATCGTCTGAGGCTTGCTCAGCAGCAGCTGGATTTACCTTTTGTAGCGCATCATCGGGCACGATACCTTCATTGTCATCCGCGTCTTTTAACTTATAGTCTTCTCTATTATTTTTCATGAATAATCCTTTTCAATCATTTATTTTAAACCCTAGTGCTAGAGCATATCCTCAATTCAAATAAATGAGCCATTTAATTACTTAACTGCTCAACTTAAGAATATGCTCAAATCTTACTGATGCGAGATTTAATCTTTTTCATCAGGATTTAAAATACGCGTTTGCGCGTTGTCGATACTGGCGTAACGGTTTAAATCATTGATCTCTTCGCTCTTAGGCTCTGCGCTTTTTACAGTTTGGTCGTTAACATTACCATCAAAGGGGCTACTGCCTTGTTGGTCACGGCGATCCGGTTGACGCGCTGGGTTATCACCGTCATTGACATGCTCTGAGTCTACAATGTCGTCTTCGAAGGTATCTGTACCTTTATTAACAGTGGTATTGCGCTCAATATCCTCGTGGTTTTCTACGGAACCTTCATGAGGCACATTAGCATCATCTCTAACAGTAGCAACGCCATCTACTCTGTCACTAGCACTCACTGTCTCATCAATGTGGCGCTGCTCGCGCTCAGAATATTTAGGATCTTTGTTGCCATTTGTATTTTCGACCATTTCACTTATAGCGTCATGGCTACTAATAGGTGTCTTAGTTAAAGCTGGATCTTTAGTTTGCATGGTTTCATCCTTTGTTGTAATTATAGATGTGGACGTCGTTTAAATAAGTAAGGTAAAAACCTTCTATACAGCTATCTATATAAGACAAGCGAGTATAAATTAAATTTGGTTATTGTCTTGACTTAGATCGTGCGCATTAAGATCAGCGACATTCTTACCACCTGCTGGAAGATTCTCTTCTCGACGCGGGTCAGCATAGACCTCGTCAGTCTCTTGAGAGACTTGTTCAGGGCCATCTATCTTTGGCTCATGCTTGCGGCCTTCATAGCTATTGGTTGGATTCTCCCGTTTGGCATCTGCCGGATCGTCAATTGGCACGACCTCTTCATCATTCGGCCTCATATCATCCACACGAGTTCGTGTTTTATTGTCCGTAATTGTCGATTTATTAACCATAATATATCCCTCTATTGATTGTTCTGATGATCTTTTGCTTTTTTAGCGGCGCACTATTTGTCAGTACGGGTTTGTTCATCTATAAAGGGTGTCTTTTCGTTTTCTGCTAAGTCTTCAGGCTTTTTTGAATCATTATCTTGTTGTAAGTTTTTTTCGATTTTGTCGGCATTGGCTGTATTAGCAGCTTGCTGAACATCAGATTTATTATCACTAGCGTTACTCATAGTATTATTCCTATTCTTATAATTAGATGATAGATAAGTTGTACTTTTGATTACTGTACTTTCAAGTATAGAAAAAAGCATAAACCATACGCTAGTGCACTGCCGTATCAATATGTGAATAAATGTGAGGTTACAAGACAGTTTGTAACCTCTAATAGTAGAATACGATGATTATTGTTTATTCATCGACGTGGTTAATGACACTGAGTAAATGATTTTGCGCAACGTGTGGCAAGGCGTCATTAACTGGACTCAACTGCTGCCAACGCCCGTCCCCTGCTAACGTCCAAGCTTGTACATTATCTTTTAGGTAATTTTGCAGACCGTCTTGATAGATTTGCGCGAATAGTTTTTTATCTTCAATAGGAAAGGCCACTTCAACACGGTGGAACAGGTTACGATCCATCCAATCAGCACTGCCTAAATACATGCGCTCATCGCCGCCATTATGGAAATAATAGATGCGTGTATGCTCCAAGAAGCGTCCGACGACAGAGCGCACGGTGATATTTTCAGACAGCCCTTTGACTTGCGGGCGCAGACAGCAGATTGAGCGCAGAATAAGCTCAATCTTGACTCCAGCTTGCGAGGCGTCGTAGAGCTTGGCAATCAGTCGCCGCTCGGTTAAGGCATTGACTTTGATAATCATATGCGCGCGCTTACCGGCTTTGGCATGAGCGATCTCATCGTCAATGAAGCTCATCAAGTTATCGTGCAAGGTAAAAGGCGCGTGTAGCAGCTTTTTGAGGGTGGCAGGCTTCCCCATCCCCGTTAGCTCTTGGAAGATTTTGTGCACATCTTCTGAGATATCATCATCAGCGGTGAACAGCCCATAATCGGTATAGACTTTGGCGTTGGCAGCATGATAGTTACCCGTACCAAGATGCACATAACGGCGAATGCGGTCGTCTTCGCGGCGCACGATAAGCATCAGCTTGGCATGGGTCTTGTAGCCGACGATACCGTAGACGACGACCGCGCCTGCCTCTTGTAAGAAGTTTGCAACTGCGATATTAGAGGCTTCATCGAAACGCGCGCGCAGCTCAATCACCGCTGTCACTTCCTTGCCATTACGCGCGGCGGCCGCTAGCGCTTGGACAATCTCAGAGTTGGTGCCTGAGCGGTACAAGGTTTGCTTAATCGCCAGCACTTTTGGATCGCTTGCTGCTTGCCATAGCAGATTGACAATCGGCGAGAAGGCATGAAAAGGATGATGGACGAGCACATCGCCTTTACGCATCGCGCCAAACATACTCGTGGAACGATCGAGCTTATCGAACTCACGGCGGAACGGCTTAGGGACGATATGGGTAAAGGACTGATAACGCAGTTTGGGAATATTAAAGTCAAATAACAGCCGCGTTAAGTTGACTGGGCCGTTGACTCGGTATAGCTGGTTATCATGCAGCTCAAACTCTTCAAGCAGATAATCGCTGATAGGCGTTGGGCAGTCGGTGGTAACCTCAAGGCGTACTTTGTCACCAAAACGGCGGTTTTCAAGCTCGCCCTCTAGTGCTTTGGCAATATCGTCGACATCATCCGCTAAGTCCAAATCAGCGTTTCGAGTCAGACGGAACTGATGGCAGCCAGTGACATTCATGCCGGGGAAGAGCTCACCCACATGCTCATGGATTACCGCTGAGAGCATGATGTGATGCTCTTTGCCGCCCGTCAGCTCATTAGGCAGACGAATCACCCGCGGCAGGCTACGCGGCGCCGGTACAATCGCTAAATTGATATCGCGGCCAAAAGCATCCTTGCCCTCTAAAGTGGCGATAAAATTCAGGCTCTTATTGACCAGGCGCGGGAACGGGTGCGCCGGATCAATACTAATTGGCGTCAGCACTGGCGAGACTTGCTCGATAAAGTAACGCTTCATCCACGCCGACTGCTCGGCATTTAGCTCATCACGGCGCAAGTAGCGAATATCTTCTTTGGCAAGCGCTGGCAAGATATCTTGGTTTAAAATACGATACTGCTCATCGATAGCCTCGTGCGCCACCGCTGATATCTCTTTAAGCACTTCACTTGGGCGCATCCCATGCGGGCTACTAGGCACATCGCCTATATTGAGCTTTTGCATGATGCCTGCCACGCGAATCTCAAAAAACTCGTCCATATTTGAAGAAAATATAATCAAAAAGAACAGCCGCTCAAGAAGCGGATGACGAGGGCTGGCTGCTTGTGCTAAGACGCGCAGATTGAACTGCAATAAAGATAGATCCCGATGAATGTAACTGCTCGATGAGTAGCTGCCATCGTCAAAACGCTGCCAGTCGATTTGGGTAAGGCTACTATTAGTTAAGCGCTCGTGGCTGTTTAAGCGCTCATGGCTGTTTAAGCGCTCATGGCTGAGTGACGCACCTTGATTTTTATCAGTGCCATTATCGGTGATTTTTGCCTTGTTGGGATTATCAGCCATCTCACTACTCCTTATTGTGATTAAAAATACGACAGCGCACTCACATTAGTGTCAAAAATTAGCCTTGTACTACAACCTTATGTTATAGCCTCGTGCTTGGAGCTATTAAGACTTGAATAGTGGCTATGCAGCTTGTGGCAACACCGCATTGTTCATCCGCTTTTTGATAATACGCTGTTTATTACGCAGCCGCTTATTGCCCTGATTGTCTTGATAATACTTGGGGTTAGTCAGCATACTAATGAGCAGTGCTGACTCATCACGGTTGAGATCGGCGGCAGTTTTACCATAATAGTGCCGAGCGGCGGCTTCGATACCATAGATTCCATTACCGAACTCAGCGACGTTTAGATAAGCGGTCAGAATGCGCGGCTTATCCCAAATCATCTCAATCATCACCGTGATAATCGCTTCCTCCGCTTTACGTACGTAAGAGCGGTGTGAGGTCAAAAATAGATTTTTGGCTAATTGCTGAGTGATGGTTGAGCCGCCAGCTGTCGTTTTTCCTGACGCTTCATTTTTCTTTTGCGCCTCTTTTATGCCTTTAATGTCGAAGCCATTATGCTGACTGAAAGTCGAGTCTTCACTAGCAATAGCGGCTTGCTTGGCGGACTTGGCGATTTGATCATATTCTACCCACTCTTGGGTGACCTCGCCGCCGGTCAGACGATGGGTCAGCATAAACATACTATTGTTAATAGGCTGGCTCTTCCACACCAGTAGCAATGCTGCAACTAGGATATGAAAAGCAACGATTATCAGTATAATTGCTCCTAATAAGCGTTTAAAAAAACTAGCAAAACTTGTCATGCGCAATATATCCAAATAAGTAAGGATGAAGCGTTATAAAATGTAGCAAAACTAAAAAGCTCAAAATGATCATTCAAAATATTCGTTTGCTGCTGCAATCTAAACTGTCGGCGAGCAAGCTATCTTACCCAATCTCACAATCGCTGTCACGGCTACTATTATTATAGATAGGATTTCTCTATGATATGATATGATTATCCTCTATCTTATAACATTAAAGGCGTAAGCAAGCTTAAAGTAAGACCCAAAGTATACGGTGCTTATAAAGATATGATAATTGTAAAGATGGATCAAGGATGAGTATAACTATGCCTAATGACAACCTACCAAATCATCAAACAGATAATGGCGCTAATCACGAAACCATCGCAGCGCTCAGAAGAAGCATAATAGCCGCGTCACCTAAGCTTGCTCATGATGATATCCATCAGCAAACATGGCTGCTCGGTACCACAGGCTGTCATTTGTGTGATGTCGCTGAGAGTCTAATGAATCAGTTAGCCGCGGTACAGCCTATCAATTATCATTACATAGACATCAGCGATTTCAATGAGCCGTTAATGATGCACTTTGCTACCACTATTCCGGTGGTACTCACGCCAACCCAGCGCTTGAACTATCCTTTTTCAGTGCTGGATTTGCAGCAACTGCTAGTCTAAATACCCTAATCAACATCTCATAACGTTTGTCAGCATAAGGAACTGCCATGAAAGACTTAACTAAAATCACCGAAATCGAAGATCTGCGCCGCGTTGCTGAGCGTAAAGTGCCGCGTATGTTTTATGATTATGTCGATTCAGGCTCGTGGACGCAAACCACCTATCGGAATAACGAAACCGATTTTGATCGTATTAAGCTGCGTCAACGCGTACTCGTCGATATGGAAAATCGCTCACTGGCAACCACAATGATCGGTGAAAAAGTCAACATGCCTGTCGCCATTGCACCTACTGGCTTCACGGGTATGATGTGGGCGGATGGTGAGATTCATGCTGCGCGCGCCGCTGAGAAGTTTGGCGTACCGTTTTCGCTGTCGACTATGAGTATTTGCTCAATAGAAGATGTCGCACAGAATACTAATGCGCCGTTTTGGTTTCAGCTGTATGTGATGCGTGATCAAGAGTTTATGGCCAATTTGATACGACGCGCAAAAGACGCCAACTGCTCAGCGCTGATATTAACCGCCGATCTACAAGTGCTCGGCCAGCGTCATAAAGATATCAAAAACGGTCTTTCTGCACCGCCGAAGCCTACGTTAGCTAATATACTTAATCTGATGACAAAGCCTGAATGGTGCTTAAATATGCTCGGCACCAAAAGACGAACCTTTGGTAATATCGTCGGTCATGCCAAAAACGTTGAGGATCTTTCCTCCTTATCGTCGTGGACGGCGGAGCAATTCGATCCTGGCCTGAGCTGGGATGATGTGGCGCGTATCAAGGATCAATGGGGTGGCAAGCTAATTATCAAAGGTATCATGGAGCCTGAAGATGCAATATTAGCTGCGCGTAGTGGCGCTGATGCTCTAGTCGTCTCTAACCATGGCGGTCGTCAGCTCGATGGCGCACCCTCCTCTATCGCCGCGCTAAGCGATATCGTGCAAGCGGTGAGAGCTGAGAATAGCCAGATTGAGATTTGGCTCGATAGTGGTATCAGATCAGGGCAAGATGTGCTTAAAGCAATAGCATTAGGCGCAAATGGTACGATGATCGGACGTGCGTTTCTGTATGGACTGGGCGCTTATGGTGAAGACGGCGTGCGCCGCGCATTGGAGCTAATCTACAAAGAGTGCGATGTCAGCATGGCGTTCTGTGGTCATACTGATATCAATAAAGTCACTGACGACATCTTAGTCAATGGTACTTATGAGCAGCTCAAATCCGCTTTACCTTATCTTGCGCCGATGCGCTGGTAGTATTATTTTGTAGGTTCAAAGCTATACTAAGTTCAAAGCTATACAAAGCAAAGCGTAGCTTAAACTCTTGAGTATTTAAGATGGCTATAGACATACGGATTGTTTGTTGTAGCCACGCAAACCTTTATACTGCTACTCTTTAATTAGGGCGTGTTGAACATTCGACCATGGCACTGACAGCGACTATTTTTTAGGCGATTCGATGTTAAAAATAATAAGTTTAGTCATTCTAAGCGCTTATTTTTAACGATGAAGCGGCAAAAAAGAGTCCTGTCCCTGTTGTTGTCGTGAGGGCTGATGCTAAAATTGCCCCATACTGCGTTACAAATCTCGCTAAGGCATCTGCATTATCGTCGCTTTGTGCCTTGTCTGGAACAATTTTAGCGATCAGCAGTGCCTATTTGCGAATGTTCAACACGCCCTACTGTTAATAAATAACGGCATTTATGACTATTAAGCAGCTATTCGCCACCGCGCCTATCACCACTGTATTACTTATCAGTTTTATTGGGCTATTTATCATACAACTGCTCACAGGTGTCGATGCCAATAACCCTTCTACTGAGCAGTTATTGAATTGGGGCGCAAACGCTCTACCCTATACCATGGGCGATGACCCTTGGCGCTTAGTCACTAGCGGCTTTTTGCATATTGGCTTGATGCATTTATTATTTAATAGCTTTGCGATGTATTTTTTTGGTCAAATCGCTGAGCCGATGTTTGGCTCCGTTAAATTCTTGGCGCTATTCTTGCTCGCAGTGGTCGGCGGTAACGTCCTCAATAACTATGTGACTTGGCAAGCGATCATAGACGGTAGCGGTCAGCCTGGACTGTCGGCTGGCGCGTCTGGCGGAATTATGGGCATCGGTGCGGCTTTACTCGTCGCGGCATTTTTTAAGATGTCAGTCAATGGCATGGTGCTCAATCTAAAAAGCTTAGTCATCATCATGGGCATCAACTTAGTCTACGGCTTTGCAGTGCCGGGTATCGATAACGCCGGACATATCGGCGGCGCGATTACTGGCTTGCTTATCGCCTTGCCTATTGCTCTCGCTTATCGTAAGCGAGAGCTGGCACAGCAAGCAGCTATGGCGCAAGCTCAGCAAGCTTATCAAAACGCGGTTCAAGCGAGCTATGCAAGCAATCATCAGCCAAGCTATCAAACGAGCTTACGCGATAATCAGCGCGATAATCCGCCGCTTACCAATATATTTGCTGATAATAATAGCCAAACCCCTGTAGACTTAAACAACACCGCGGATACTGCCGATTTCGACCAAAGTGGTGGCTATATTAATAGCTACCCCACTTATATTGATCCCAAGAAATTTGCGCCAGAGTCTGTTGACGTGAGCCTGATCTGGCGACTACTGCCTTGGCTAGTCATGCTCGTTATTGTCATTGGTTTCTTGTGGTGGTGGCAAGATATTCATCAGCAAATCCTACAAGTGCTAAAAGCCATTGAGTAAATGCTCATACTTATCTATCATTGCTAAATAACTACCAATAACAGCCGAGTTATTTAGACTAATTATTCGCTTTTTGCTCGTTTTTTACCTGACCTTACTACCCCGTTATTTATACTCACTTACGAGACCCAATTATGTCAAAACTTGCAGCGCAACCTCACTTCTCTACGCGAGCCATGCTGAGCACATTAACCGCTACGGCATTACTCAGTGTGTCTAGCATGTCTAGTGCCATCCCTTTTCTTAATAAAAACCTACCGACTGACAAAGACGCCGAATTGAGCGTTGGGGTCAATGCCATGGCGGTAAAATCCGCCTATGATCTCGAAGACAGCACTGAAATGCGTGTGTTACCGGGCGTGTTTTATGACAATAATAGGATCTATGCGCGCGGTGCTCAAGCGGGTGCGTATTTGATCAATGATGGTGTCAATCAGCTCTCTGCTTACGCGCAGCTCGCAGGGAATTCGTTTGATCCTGATGATGCTAATGGTGCCCTGCAAGGTCTCGATGAGCGCAAACTATCCGCAGAAGCAGGTATTAGCTACCAGCGTCGCACGCCTATCGGTGCGTTTCGTGGTCAGTTTGCGACCGATGTGTTGGACGAAAGTGGCGGCAATACGGGTCGTTTAACCTACCTTGCCAAAATTACTAGAAACAAGCTGACGGTCTATCCAAGCATCGGCTTTGAGTACCATGATGCGGCCTACAATGAATACTACTATGGCGTCAGTGAAGAAGAGTCAGCGGAGACAGGCGTCACCGCTTATAAATCAAATTCAAGCTTAAACCCTTATATTAACGTTAGCGCTAACTACGATTTCAACGAGCGCTGGGCAGGTTTTTTTAATCAAAGCTTAAGCTACCTGCCTAATGAGCAATACGATAGCCCTATGGTCGACTCGCGTACTGATGCTACGACGACGCTTGGTTTGCTTTATAAGTTTTAATTAAGATTGAATATTTGATAACAAAAAGATCTTACTGTGTAATATGGTAAGGTCTTTTTTTTAAGTTAGAAGACATACTGTAATATAACTACACTTTCTTAATATAGTCGAACCACTATTAAAGTGTTACAGCGTTAGACTCGTTTAGCCTACTACTGTAGTACTTGCACTCGTCTGCCTTGTACCACTTTTAATATTGATTGACTATATATAATCATTCTTTCTAATCTTAAATATTGCTGTCAATCCAACGGTAATGGTTTATTAAACCGCTTTTTTTAGTTTCGAATATTCTTTGATCTTCATTTATTACTGCTTTTAATAGCCAACCTGCATCTATGCCAGCTGATTTTATAGAGTCTTCTTTATCTTTATGCTTTTCATACAGTTCAATCAAAGGCGTTCCTTGCCAATGAAAATTATCACCACCCATCAAATCTCTTAACGAAAACCATTCATCTTTTCTATTCTTACACCAGCAATAAACACCACCTTGCAGGAAAGCCTTTATTTTGCCTTTCTGCTCTTCAGTAATTTGATAGACGTCGTGTATTCTATGACCATCATCTACAAACATAATAAATCCTTAGTTTTGGTTAAAAATATAGAGTTAGTAGCCTGTAAATTGTGTGAAACTTACAACACCCAACCTATGAGCTAACTATAAGCAGTTTAAACACTAATGTGCCTATCAATGAGACATTTAATAATTATCTTATATAGCAATTTCATCTAAGATTTTTTGACCATCAGATATACCAGACATTGTACGAAGAAAAACAATGTTACGATCTAGAATGTTTTTAATTTTAGATGCTGGTAATGGTGTTTCTAACACAACGAAGTCTACTAGATTCTGATAATGACATGCATCTTTATCGCCATAGTGGTCTTTCTTAAGAGTCTCGCCTGAGCCTTTTCCATAGGCTACGATACCTACGCCATTTTCATATAAAAATACTGTATCGTTTTTCTTTATTTTATTAATATTGAACTTCCATGGATCGTAAAAAGCTGCTGCTACACCTTCACTCAACATCTCTCTATGATCGTTCAAATCATGTTTTTTATTAGTATTTAAAACATAGAAGTCTGCTGAATTTTCATCGGTGATTCCACCTTCTGTAATCGCTTCCTCCGCAACCTTGACTCCTTCCTCGATTAGTTTAAGCATAACATCTTGCTTTGAAACTGACAGATATTCTGCAAGATCTTCAATCACGAGTTGGAGTTCTTTCGGAATTCTCACTGTGGTCGCTACTAAATCACTTTTCGCTTTTTTCGAAGCGCGAATCATGCTCTTTATATCTGACATAACAATTTACCTCTTACTGAAAGTAATTAAAATATACAACAGATTCAATTTTGATGCAATATATAATTTTAAATTAATCTGTGCTGATTCAAAATATCAGAGAGTGTATAATTTATAATCTTTATACATCATAACTATTTAGCCAAGGTGACAGCAAAAAAAGACCTTGCCACATGACAAGGTCTTTTTATTTCTAGGTTCTCAGTGGCACAAATATGACGCTGCTACTAGAAAGACGAGTGCAAATGGTACTTATCGTACATTAAGCGAGTCTAACGCCGTAGCAGGTCATTATTTGGTCTACTGCTTACTTAGGATGCACCATATCAGCGGGGGTTACCCACTCATCGAACTGCGCTTCACTCATTAGATCAAGCTCAACGGCGACTTGCTTCAGCGTTTTGTTTTCTTTATACGCGGTCTTAGCGATTTTCGCGGCATTTTCATAACCGACATGACGGTTCAATGCGGTCACAAGCATGAGCGAATTATGCAAGAAGTCATCGATTTTTTCTTTAACAGGCTCGATACCAACCGCACAGTTGTCATTAAAGCTATTGCACGCATCGCCTAATAATTGGATGGACTGTAGTAAGTTAAAGGCAATCACGGGCTTATAAACGTTGAGCTCAAAGTTACCTGACGCGCCCGCCATGCTGATAGTCGTATCGTTACCCATGATTTGCGCCACAACCATAGTCATTGCTTCTGATTGAGTTGGGTTCACTTTACCTGGCATGATAGAAGAGCCTGGCTCGTTCTCTGGAATCGTCAATTCGCCAAGACCACAACGAGGACCTGAAGCGAGCCAACGTACGTCGTTAGCGATTTTGTTTAAGCTACCTGCTAGGGTTTTGAGTGCGCCAGACGCAAAGACTTCGGCATCACGCGCCGCTAGTGCTTCAAATTTATTTGGGGATGTGACAAATGGCAAGCCTGTTAGCTCAGCCAATTGCTCCGCTGATTTTACCGCATAATCAGGGTGGGCGTTTAGACCCGTACCTACTGCAGTGCCGCCGAGTGGTAACTCATATAAGCCTTGTAGTGCGTTGTCGATGCGAGTCAATGCATGGTCAAGTTGGCTGACATAACCGCTGAACTCTTGACCTAAGGTCAAAGGTGTAGCGTCTTGTAAATGCGTACGACCGATTTTGACGATACTATCGAACTCTTTGGACTTTTTATCTAAGGTATCACGTAGCGCTTTGACCGCTGGGATAAGTAGGCTATTGATCTGACGCGCAGCAGCGACACGAATCGCCGTTGGGAAGCTGTCATTAGTAGACTGAGCGTGATTGACGTGATCGTTAGGATGAATCGGTGCGTAAGTGCCACGCTCAGAGCCTGCGATTTCATTGGCACGGTTAGCAAGCACTTCGTTCATGTTCATGTTTGACTGCGTACCAGAACCGGTCTGCCATACCACTAATGGAAACTGATCGGTAAGACCGCCGTTGATGACTTCATCAGCGGCTTGTACGATGAGATCACGCTTATCGCCTTCAATACGCTCTAGACTAGCATTAGTAATCGCAGCGGCCTTTTTGACTAATGCCATCGCTTCAATCATCGGACGCGGCAAGGTCTCACCGCCAATCTTGAAGTTCTCACGGCTACGCTGGGTTTGCGCGCCCCAATAAGCGTCTGCTGGGACTTCGACATTGCCCATGGTGTCTTTTTCGGTACGGGTGGCCTGATTTTGTGACATAACGATCCTCTTTTATTAATAGTTAATAAATGGTTTATCATAAAAAGTGCAACTAAAGCTGCACATAAGGAAAATAGGCTGTAAAGTGAGGTTATGATAGCATGGCTTATCATAAATTTCTCCAAGCCGATGCGAGTATTTATACTTACTAGACACTGAACAAATAGATACTAAGTAAAAGTGATTGATCGCCACATATCTTTTTAACCAATACTGTAAATACTATTATGATAACCAATCCACCTAGACGTCAGTTTACTCGCCTGCGCCGCCAACTAACAGATGGTGAGCGCAGACAATACGCACGCATGGCAAGTTTGCACTTGGTTAAATTGCAACAACGCTTGCCTCCGCGTGCGCGTATTGGCTTATATTATGATGGCTTTGGTGAGCTTCCTACTCAGCCACTATTGGACTGGTGTCAGCGCTCAGGCTACCGGGCATATCTGCCAGTGGTCGGCTCGCTCGGTCGTGACAATAAAGGAGACGACGATAAACGCTTGCGCTTTGTGCCCATTTATCACTCAAAACTTATCAACGTACCGACCTATATTCATCGTTTAGGGATGCCGCAAAACCGACATCGGCATTTATTATGGGCAACAGAACTGGACGTCATCATCTGTCCACTGGTAGCGGTAGATAAACAAGGCAATCGTATGGGCATGGGTGGTGGTTTTTATGATACGACGCTTGGCAAAAGCTATCGCTCAGGGGTCAAGAAACCATTAAAAATTGGCTGGTGTTATGAATTTCAAGTGGTTGAACAATTAGCGCGTCAACCATGGGATGTGCCGTTAGACGGTTTGATTACGCCAAGTGGCTTAATGTGGTTTAAACCCACTCATATTGATGAGTCTGAACTAGAAACCTCTAGCGCCGATACGGTTGATAGCTACTTACAAACACTAGGTAATGATGACGCTAGGGAAATGCTTTATTACAGTCAAGAACAAAACTTTAGTTCTGATGAGCTATCAAGCGTTATTAATGAGGCGCGTTTAAATGAGCTGCTAGCGCAGAGTGACGAGTTTTTGGCTAGTTTAACTGGTGAGATTGGGGATTTTGATGAGGGTGATAATAACAGTGAAAAATGACTTACATCGAACAGCAGACTGAAAAATGTAAATTAAACCTTTATAAAAAATCAAAAAAGGCGAATGATTATCAAATCACTCGCCTTTTTTATATCTATTGCCAAAGTTTAGATTATGAATTAAAGCACCATCGCCGCAATCCAGCCAAACGCCAGTAGCGGTATATTGTAATGAATAAATGTTGGCACCACGCTATCTCTGATATGGTCATGTTGACCATCAACGTTTAGACCAGACGTTGGCCCAAGCGTCGAGTCGGACGCGGGCGAGCCAGCATCACCTAACGCGCCAGCCGTACCAATAATAGCGACGGTTGCTAGTGGTGAAAATCCTAGTGATATACATAGCGGTACATAGATAGCCGCCACAATCGGAATAGTAGAAAACGACGAGCCAATACCCATGGTCACTACTAAGCCAATCCCTAGCATGACAAAGGCAGCGATCGCTTTATTTCCTGCAAACAGGTTAGTCGCACCATCAATCAGCGGCGCAATCTCCCCTGTCGCTTTCATCACTTCTGCAAAACCTTGCGCGGTAATCATAATAAAGCCAATCATCGCCATCAGCTTGATACCGTCGTTAAACACGCTATCGGCTTCACGCCATTTGACCACACCCGTCGCCATAAATACCGCAAAACCAAACATCGAGCCTAAGAGCAGCGAGTCGGTATACAGCTGCACCACAAAAGCGGTAACAATAGCCGCTAGCGCGATAAGCGTTTTAAGTTTGCCTTGCATGGGCACACGTGTGGCAGTTTGACTCAAGTCGTCGCTAGTGGACTCTTTATCGATTACAGCATCGCGAGCGTCTTTATCTATCGTTAATTGCTGATACTGACGCGGCTTACGATAGCTGATAAACACCGCAGTCAAAAGGCCAAGAAACATACCCAGTGCCGGAATCGCCATCGCCTTAGTGACGGAGATATCGCTAATATCGATACCGGCTTCACCGACGTTTTTGAGCATAATTTGGTTGAGATAAATATCACCAAAGCCATACGGGATAAACATATAAGTGGTGACAAGGCCAAAGGTAATCAGACAAGCAATAAGTCGGCGATCTATCTGCATACGATTAAAGGCGAGCAATAGCGGCGGCACGAGCAGCGGTATAAAGGCAATGTGAATGGGAATGAGGTTTTGGCTAAAACAGCTCATCATCACTAGGCCTGCAAATAGCGTGTACTTAATCATGAGACTGGTACCGCCCGCATCAATACGCTTAATGACTGCCCCTGCCAAAGACTGCGGCAATCCTGAATGCGCAATCGCTACCGCAAAAGCACCTAATAATGCATAAGAGAGGGCAATACCTGCCCCGTTTTGGATACCTTCTTGAAAGGCTTCTAAAGTTGCAGTGATACCTAAACCGGCGAGCAAGCCGCCCGCTATAGCACCGATGAGCAAACTGAGTACCACATGGACTCGCGCCAGTGACAGCCCAAGCATAATCACTACCGCTAGTAGCACCGCATTAATGGTCATACTCTTTGCCCCTATTTAGCCTCAATATTACTTGTCGTCTCATCAAAAAATTCAAAATTAACCTGTCTATAAGACGGGCGCTATTTTACCTGATTCTAACGATAAAGCCTATGCGCAAAACCCGATAGCCTGATACCTAGACAAAGCTCAGAATAGAGTTAAAAGCACGTCTTAAAGCCAAAAGTCGCGTCATCATCTTCCTTGCCCTTATTTGTAGTGCATTAAAGGATAAGCCTTGTAATTTAATCTAAGAACACCATTTATCTATCATGAAACACTAACTTGACTGAACAAGTTTAGTGAATAAGGAATGAATATATGACTGACTATAATATTGATAAAGACAATATCGACATCGATGTGTCAGCAGCAACGCCTGATACTGATGAACAAAATGTTGATAAAAACACTGCCGATAATGGCTCAGACAATCATTTGCCACTCTTGGCACTACGCGATGTGGTCGTCTATCCGCACATGCAAATCGCCCTATTTGTAGGTCGCACGCCGTCGGTCAAAGCAGTGGAGCTTGCGCAAGCAGAATATGGCGATAAAGTACTCGTCGTCGCACAAAAAGACTCGCTGACCGAAGATATCGACCAAGATAACCTCTATCAGTATGGTACGGTTTGCCGCATCGTCAGCACGATGCCGCATGATAGCGATGAAAACTGCATCAAGGTGCTGATCGAAGGCCAATATCGTGCCCGCGTCGATGCTATAGAAAACCATGCAGACAGCCAAGACGACGTCTTGATGGCAACTTTTGAGCGCGCTGATCTTGAGGTTAAGCTCGACGATAGCCAACAAAAAAACACTATCAAAGCGCTGACTGGCTTGTTTGAAGCTTATGCTGAAGCACGTCTGCGTAACGCACGAGAGCTGACTCGCGTGGCCAAGCGTATCGATGACTTATTAGAGCTCATCTATTTTATCTCTACTCGGGTTTCGATGGATTTGGATGTGAAGCAATCGTTCTTAGAAAAGGACGATCTCAAAGCGCATATCAATACTTTAACCGAGTATCTTGTTAAGCAAAGCGCTGAGCAGAATATCGAACAAGATATTCAAGATGCCGTGCGTCAGCAAATGGAAGACAATCAGCGCGAGTACTTCTTAAACGAGAAGATGAAAGCCATAAAGAACGAGCTGTCAGAGATGAATGACGGCGCGTTCGATGGTGAGGACGATGTCAGCGAGCTTGAACAGCGCTTAGAAGAGGCAGATCTGCCAGAAGACGTGCGCAAAAAAGCGGAGCAAGAGCTGAAGAAGCTAAAAATGATGCCGCCTGCATCTAGTGAATCTTCAGTGGTGCGTAACTACATTGAGTGGATATTAGACACGCCGTGGAATGCCACGAGCAAAGTATCGATCAATTTAGAAAAAGCCAAAAACGTCCTCGATGAAGATCACTATGGCTTGCAAGATGTAAAAGATCGCATCTTAGAATACCTCGCCGTGCAGTCGCGAGTGAAAAAGCTTCGTGGTCCGATTCTGTGTCTGGTAGGTCCTCCGGGTGTCGGTAAAACGTCATTGGGTGAATCTATCGCGCGGGCAACCGGTCGTAAGTTCGTACGTATGGCACTTGGCGGCGTGCGTGATGAAGCGGAAATCCGCGGTCATCGCCGCACTTATATCGGTGCGATGCCGGGTAAAATCGTACAGTCACTGGCGAAAGTAGAAGTCAAAAACCCGCTATTCTTATTAGATGAAGTCGATAAGATGGCGCAAGACTTCCGTGGTGATCCAGCTTCAGCCTTGCTTGAAGTGCTCGATCCCTCACAGAATGATAGCTTCAACGATCATTACCTAGATATGGACTTGGATCTCTCACAAGTGATGTTTATCTGTACAGCCAACAGTATGGATATCCCGCCTGCGCTCTTAGACCGTATGGAAGTCATTCGTCTGCCGGGCTATACCGAAGAAGAAAAGGTCAATATCGCCCAGAAGTATCTTGTGCCAAAAGCGATTAAGCAAAACGGTCTAAAGGACGGTGAGATTGAAATTGTCGAAGCGGCGCTGCATAGTATCGTGCGTAGCTATACGCGAGAGGCGGGTGTGCGTAACCTAGAGCGTGAAGTCAATAAGATCTGCCGTAAAGTGGTTCGCGGCTCGGTTGAGAATCATGGCGCGCGTGCTCCGAAAAAAGATGAACGTGAGCTAGTGGTTGTCGATGATAGCAATATCAATGACTACCTTGGCGTGCATCAGTATGACTATGGTTTAGCTGAAAAAGACGCTGAGATCGGCCGGGTCACTGGCCTTGCTTGGACGCAAGTTGGCGGTGAGCTCCTCACTATCGAAGCGGTAGCGATGAAGGGCAAAGGCGAACTGGCCTTTACCGGCTCTCTCGGTGACGTGATGAAAGAGTCGATTCGTGCCGCGATGAGCGTGGTACGAGCACGCGGTGATAGCTTAGGTATCGATTATGAGACCTTTAAAACTACTGACGTTCACGTGCATATGCCAGAGGGTGCAACGCCAAAAGATGGGCCTTCAGCTGGCGGCGCGTTGACGACGGCATTAGTCTCAGCCATCACCGGTATCGCTATCCGTCCGGATATTGCGATGACGGGTGAGATTACCCTACGTGGTAAAATCCTGCGTATCGGTGGCCTCAAAGAGAAGTTATTAGCGGCGCATCGCGGTGGTATCAAGCATGTGCTGATCCCAGCGACTAATGAGCGCGATTTGGCGGATATTCCTGATAACGTTAAGGAAGGTCTAACCATTCAGCCGGTAGCAACGATTGATGAAGTACTTAAAGCGGCCTTAGTCAGTATGCCAACACCGCTAAAGCCTGCTAAAGTGACAGTGGATACTACTTCAAAGAAGTCATTGCATAGCTAAGCGACAACTATCAAAGTTCTACTTAACGAGAGCCGTTTACTTTAGAGTAAGCGGCTTTTTTGTGTCATGCGTATTCCCATAAATTAATTCAGCTCAAAGCTGTGCTATATTTTAGGCAAATGTTTGTTTGATCAGCCGTAATGGTTTTAAAAAAACGAGCGGAACGCTTATTTGGCAGAACGACAAAAAAAGTCACGTGAATAAAGTAGACCTCTGAACAAAAAAACTTAAGGATAAAGTTGATGACGCATCTCATAAAAAAATTGCAGGTTACAATTTTAATCGTGGTATTTGCTATATTAGGTTTAATCGGCTGTCAAACCCTCAATAAGGCTCCTGCTCCTACAATCACAAAAGCGCCAAAAGGCACTGAACCTATTACAGATCTGCCTATTACTTACGAGTTATTGGGGCGTTATCGATGGCGACTGGTCAGCGCAACTGATAGCGACAACCAAATAATTACAGAGCTCAGTCGTCCCGGCTTTCCAGTAGTGGCTAATTTTGGTTATAGGTTTAATGATGAGTATCACGTCGGCTTTAGCTCTGACTGTAATGGTGTCGGTGGCCCTTATACTTTAACGCCTGACCATATTCTACTGATCGGCTCAGGGCCACAAACCATGATGGGCTGCGGCCCTAAACGCGAGGCGGCAGAAGACAAAATAAGAGCGCTTGAGCAATTGAGCCGTAGTCAGCTTACCTTAACGCAGCTTGCAAATAGCAATATCGACAATCCAAGCTTACCTTATTATTTACTCACCCAACAAATGGCGACCGGTGAGACTTTAATTTGGAAAAACAGCGCCCTTATCAATAAATAGATTAAATACAAAGTTATTGGCTTATTAAAACTCTACGCGAATAACTTACATTTATTAACCGATTGTTGCGCTTTTGCCCAATAGTTGTCGATACTCTCTCGCTATACTGTTTTTGACATCAACGCATGTTGTACCAAATTCAAAAAATAAAATAATTACAGTGGGAGAGAATAATGAATAAGTTAATGCTTAGTAGTGCCCTATTATGTGGTTCAGCTCTAGCGGTAACCGGTTGTCAAACCGTCGAAGGTCAGCTGCAAACGGGTAATCCTATCGATCAGCCTACGCTGCAGTCGGTGATTAAAACTACCGATGCAAGCAATCGCGAAATAGGTCAAGTCTACTTGCGTCCAGTAGAGAGCGGCGTACAAGTCTATGGTAAGCTGATGAACTTGCAGCCAGGTAAGACTGTATCATTACACATTCATGAGACTGGTAGTTGTGCCAACATGGGTAAAGCGGCAGGTGGACATTTCAATCCTGACAATAACCCGCACTCAAACCCAGACGACATGAATGGTCACGCGGGTGACTTGCCAAACTTAACCGCTAACGAAGATGGCGTAGCCACAATAAACTACGTCAGTAAAAAGATAGCAGCTACAAAAACGGGTAAATACAGTGTCAATCGCTTAGCCTTTATCGTTCATGGCGGCGTTGATGATTATACGAGTCAGCCTTCAGGTGACTCAGGTGCACGCGTAGCTTGTGGTATTATCGGTACTGTCTAAGATAAGACTTGCTAATATAAGACTTTATATTATGAATAACAAAAACCTCTTAGCTGGTGAACCGACCCCCATAAGTTGGACACAACTTATGGGGTATTTTTATGCGTTATAATCTAGACTTTAAGCTTCAAGTCATCGCATACTATATGCAAGGACATACTGGTCGTGCTACAGCTGAGGAATTTAACCTAGATAATAAGATAGTTATCAAATGGGTTAAGCAATATCAAAGCGGTGGTATTGATGCTATAAAGCCAAAGACCAGCAAAGCCTACTATAGTCGCGAGTTTAAACACAAAGTGCTTACAACGATGCTTAGCCAAGGCTTAAGTCAATTGGAAGTTGCGTTAAGGTATAACATCAGCTCACCGGCGCTTATTAGCCACTGGCACAAAGCGTATCGGCTACAAGGTATGTCTGGACTAACATCTAAACGCAAAGGTAGAGCTACCATGAGTAAACCCTTTATCACAGACAAACCAGATGATGAAAAAAGCTTAGCAGAATTGAAGCGTGAGAATGAATACCTACGTGCGGAGAACGCCTACCTAAAAAAGCTCGATGCCTTGCTCAAAGCGGAGGAACAAGCAGGCAAAAAGCAAGGCTCATCGAAGGACTAAGGCAAGACTATCCTTTATCAGCTTTGCTAGACATCGTTAAGATGCCTAAAAGCGTCTTTTACTATCATAGAGCAAAGCTTGGTGATAAAGATAAGCATGCTGACTTAAAACAGCGTATTGCCACACTATATCACCAGCATAAAGGCAGGTACGGCTATCGCAGGATAACGGCAGCGCTAAAGCAGTTAGGCAGTCATCATAACCACAAGCTCATCGCTAAGCTTATGCGCCATCTAAACTTAAGCGCACGGATTCGACGACAAAGGTATCGCTCTTATAAAGGCGTACAAGGCAAAATTGCAAAGAATTATTTAAAGCGTCAGTTTCATGCAGATAGACCAAGCACACGCTGGCTGACCGATATTACTGAGTTTAAGGTAGGTGATCATAAGCTGTATTTATCACCGATACTCGATTGTTATAACAATGAGATCATCAGCTATACGCTCTCAAAGCGCCCAACTTATGACTTAGTGAGCAAGATGCTAGATAAGGCGTTAGATAAGATAGATACGCACCAGAACAACCGTTTAATGCTGCATTCAGATCAAGGCTGGCATTATCAGATGAGACCGTTTAGTAAGGCGCTTAAACAGCATGGTATTAAGCAAAGCATGAGCAGAAAAGGCAACTGCTTGGATAATGCACTGATGGAGGGGTTCTTTGGTACACTTAAGTGTGAGACGATCTATATTGAGAAACCAAAATCGATTGAGCAGTTAGAACAACAGATTCATGAGTATATTCATTATTACAATAATGAGCGTATTCAACTCAAACTAAAAGGACTGAGTCCTGTACAGTACAGAACTCAGTCCTTGGTATAAACTAAACCGTCCAACATTTGGGGGTCAGTTCACTGGCTAAGAGGTTTTTTTATGGCGTTTAATAACTATTAGAGTGAACAAAAGATATAATCGATACCTTTTAAAAATGACACGGCGCTGCTGGGATGAATTTTGCGCAGCATCTGTGATAACAGCACGCAAGCACAATTTATACCAGTAGCGCCCCAGTTTATAACCGTTTTACTTCAAACTGGCTATATTACTATTCTTCTACCCACTCGCCTTTACGCCAGTAGACGCCCCAACGCGTGGCCTTGCCGTTTTTCTCAGAGCCGATGTATTGCTCTTTTTTCTTACGCGACCAGCGCAAAATAGTCGGGTTACCATCTGGATCTTCATCGGGCCCTTCAAATAAATACTGGAACTTATCGTCCATTTTATCTTGAATAGGACGCAGCTCAGCGAGTTTCGGCGCACGTGTCTCGCGTACTTTAGGGAACTTAGACGCAGCTAAGAACATACCAGCTGCCCCCTCACGCAAGATAAAATAATCATCGTGCTTAGTGGACTTAAGATCCGGCAGATGAATAGGATCCATACGCGGCGGCGCAGGCTCGCCAGTCTTTAATACTTTACGGGTGTTGTCGCAGTTTTGACAAGCAAAGTAAGGCCCGAAGCGTCCAGTCTTAAGCTCCATCTGCCCATCACACTTGTTGCAGTCAATGGTTGGCGCATCAGAGCCAGGTACTTCAAACTTACCTTCTTCTAAAATATAGCCATCGCAGTCTGGGTTATTACCGCAAACGTGCAACTTGAGACCGCCATCGACGATATAGCCATTCATCGCAGTACCACATTTCGGGCAGCGTTTTTTCTCCATCAAGTCTTTGACTTCAGCGGCCTCATCATCTGTGTCGCCATCGTCAAGACTGGCAAACGCTTCAACTGGCATGAGGTTCTTAGTGCCTTTACAGCGCTCTTTTGGCGGTAAGTTATAACCCGTGCAGCCTAAGAATACACCTGTAGAGCCGGTACGTAATTGCATGGGGCGATCACATATATCGCAGTGCACATCGGGCACATCGGTGGGATCGTTTGGACGCATACCGTCTTTGTCTTTGGCATGCTCGACTTTATGCTTAAAATCCACATAGAAGTTATCTAGTACATCTTTCCAGTCGCTATCGCCTTCAGCAACATGATCAAGCTTGTCCTCGAGCGCCGCAGTAAAGGTATAATCCATCAAGTCAGGGAAACTGTCGGTCAATCTATCGGTGACGATATCGCCCATCTTTTCGGCGAATAGACGCTTATTCTCAAGCTTGACATAGCCGCGATCTTGAATGGTCGAGATGATAGAAGCATAAGTCGAGGGACGACCGATACCTTTTTTCTCAAGCTCTTTGACCAGACTTGCCTCAGTATAGCGCGGTGGCGGCTTGGTAAAGTGTTGGCTCGGATCGAGCTTATTTAGAGTGAGCTTATCGCCTTTTTTGACATCAGGGAGCAGCGTATCATCAGTTTTGGCCGGCGGCATAACACGAGTATAGCCATCAAAAGTCATCGTACGGCCGCGCGCTTTTAGCTCGACATTACCCGCCTCTACCAAAAGATTGACTGATAGATACTTAGCAGGCGTCATCTGACAAGCCACAAACTGCCGCCAAATCAGCTCATATAGACGAATAGCATCACGCTCAACGCCTTTTAATTGCGTCGATTTCATGTTGACATTCGAGGGACGAATCGCTTCGTGCGCCTCTTGCGCGTTTTGTTTGTTACCGTAGAAGTTTGGCTTTTCGGGTACGTACTTTTGCCCATAGCTGTCTTCGATAAAGCCGCGCGCCCCTGCTAAAGCATCACCCGACAAAAAAGTCGAATCGGTACGCATATAAGTAATATGACCGGCTTCATATAAGCGCTGCGCTAAGATCATGGTCTTTTTGACCGAAAACCCTAGACGCGTACTGGCTGCTTGCTGCAAAGTTGAGGTGATAAAGGGTGCGCTAGGACGCGACTGAGTGGGTTTTTCTTCACGCTGTTTAACGATAAAGTCGTTGTCTTTGAGGACTTGTAGAACTTTATCCGTCTGCTCTTTATTGACAAGCTTTAGCGTTTTGTCGTTTTGTTTAGTCGCTTCTAAGCGTATGCCATTTTCATCGCCCTCTTTTTTGCTGGTTTTTTTATCGTCAGCAACGTGCGTATCGGCATGAATCTGCCAATACTCTTCGGGGATAAAAGCGCGAATTTCATGCTCACGCTCCACGACTAAGCGCATCGCCACGGACTGTACGCGTCCTGCGGATAGACCGCGAGCGACTTTTTGCCAAAGAATTGGCGAGACCATAAAGCCGACGACGCGATCCAAAAAACGTCTGGCTTGCTGAGCATTGACGCGATCGATATCGAGTTTGGAGGGCTGCTTAAAGGCATTTTGAATGGCGTTTTTGGTAATCTCGTTAAACACCACGCGCTCGTATTTATTATCCGCGCCGCCGATGACTTCTTTGAGGTGCCAAGCGATGGCCTCCCCCTCTCTATCCATATCCGTTGCCAGATAGATTTTGTCAGCGTCTTTGGCTAGAGATTTTAGCTCTTTAATCACTTTAGTTTTATTAGGCAGTACTTCATAGACCGCCGCCCAATCGTGCTCTGGATCGATACCCATACGGCGGACAAGCGCTTGCTGCGCCTTTTCTTCTTTAGATAGGCTCTCATCTTTATTAGCAGCAGCTTTTTTGGTGCCTTTGCTAGCGCCTACAGGAAGGTCACGCACATGACCAATACTCGAGCGCACCACAAAGTCTGAGCCCAAGTACTTATTAATCGTTTTGGCTTTGGCTGGTGACTCGACAATCACCAGCGACTTGCCTTTAGAGCCTGCACTGGCAGTGGTCGTTTTAGTAGCCTTGGCACTAGCTGCTTTAGTAGCCTTCGCTTTCGTCGTTTTGGTAGCGCTAGTCTTTGCGGCGGCTCTGCTAGGTTTGGTTTCGCTAGCAGCAGACTTCGTTGTTTTTTTTGTTGTGGTTTTTGCCATATTTGACGACACCATAATAAAGGGTAAAAATAAAATAGGAATTGGCAGCCAAGCTTTTTATACCTACAAATGAAATTATCTTAAGCGCTGCCTACAAAACGGTTATAAAAAAATAGTTATAAAATGTAAAATAACTGGTAAATATTAATAAAATAAGATCAAGCCTATAAGGAAGTTACACTGCTAAGCGTTAAAATGTCAACTTATTAAATAAAGCGCTTAATAAACTGACTGTTTTTTGGACAGTCATTTGCACTATCAAAAACAGTTAGTTTGCTATGAGTGTGCTGTTAATGAGTATAATTATCAGCCGTAATGCTTATATCATGATCCGCACTATTAGTACGAGATGCTGGCTTTTTTATCTGCTCTGCCCACTCTTCAAGCTTCGATTTTAGAGCGAGTAAGTCCTCTTCGATCATTTGGGCGCGGTAGCTTGGATTAGTCATAGGCCGCACGTAGGAGACATCTTCCCAATATATAATGATGCTATTGGCCTTAGTCCATAGGCCCTTAACAAAAGGTTCAATGCCCACAGGTAGATCTAAGGGCGTCTTATCTAAGCCAAAATCCGTCTTTTTGATAGTGTTGTTTTGACTGCCAGCATGATTACGAATAGCGCTTGGAATATTAAGCGCGACCGCATCAACACTCTCATCAACGAAACGACTATCGGGACGCCACTGCCCGTCTATCACTCGATAGCGTGTATGCGGCAGCTGCACATTGTCTAGTACCAAACAATACTGCCCCATCATACCGCGGCCATACTCCTCATCGCGGCCGGGAAGCCATTCAGGACAAGTCACAAGCTTTGGGTTGAGCTGTAAGCGCCGCGCAGTCATGCGTAGTTTATCCAAACGCTGATCGATACCGTTAGGCTTGAGCGCCATCATACTCCCTAATACAAAAAGTACAATAAGGATAGCAATCCATATTCCCATAAATTCTGCCTTTTTTGATTAGGGACTGTTGAAGATAGTACAGGCGACCGTTACTTGCGACGCCTGACAATAATAAGTGCTACTCATAATAAGTACGAAAGTTAAAAAATCAAGCTTAGCTATCTATAGGCTACTAATATTGCTTAGCTCATTGAGATGACTTCAATCATATTATGCTTTAAAAATCATAAACTTAGTTCATAAAAACACACCTATCTCTAACACAATTTCGATAGCTAGTATAATAAAAGCTGCTATCATAACCTATATTATGACCCGTTCAAGTGAGAAAGTTTATGATGCCTTATCTAACAAAATGCCAGTCAGCTTCGTCGTCGGCGCCTTTGTTATCAGTGAAGACACTTGGCAAAGCTAGTGCTGCTGTCTCTCTCATCACTGCGGCGGCTTTAACCTTATCTGGCTGTGCCACTACGCAAAGCCTTACCCCGCAGCAGTGCCAAACCAGTAACTGGCAAGAAGTAGGCTACGCCGACGGCTTACGTGGACGCTCAGGCGCTTACTTTGGTCAATATGCCAATCAATGTGCAAGCGTGATTGGCGCTACGCCCAATCGAGTACTATGGGAGCAAGGTCGCCAGCAAGGCCTAAAAAACTACTGTACTGAGCTTAATGCGTATAAGCTTGGCCGTGAGGGCTATGATTGGCAGCCCGTCTGTCCGCTTGAAGGAATAGAGAAGCTAGAAGAGGCTTATGCGCAAGGACGCTATTACTATATCCGTCAGCGTGATTTGGACTATCTGCGCTCGCCTTATCCGTTTGGCTATGGAGGCCGTTTTGGTTACAGTCCTTTTTATACACCCTTTGGCTATGGGTGGTAAAAAAGACAGAGCACAAAACCTCAATAAGTACGGTTGGAGATCACCCTTATTATTCTCATATTCTTTATTCTTATACTAGTGATATTTCTACTATAGTCAATCCACAATAAAACTGGAACAACCCATATCGTAAAACAGTTTAGGTAGATTATTCTGCATCCACCCTTGGCGCAGAAACTTAGCCTGTGCCCATTTTTTCTCAATAGGATTCAGATCAGGACTGTAGGGTGGCAGCCATAAAATACGATGGCCGTGCCTGTTCAGTAGTTTTTGAATACGTTTGTTTTTATGAAACCGAGCATTATCCATCACAATCACGCATTTAGTTTTGAGACTTGGAATTAGTGTGTATTTGCACCAGTCATAGAATATGGTGCTGTTAATGTTCTGCTCGAAGTAATCTATGGCAAACAGCATCTTTTCATACAGAGCACCGATAACATTCGTACGCTTTTTTGCTTGCCAATTGTAGCTATCGATACAAGGTTTACCAACCGGTGCATAGCCATGAGAACGAATGGTCTCGTGCTCAAAGCCGCTTTCATCCATATAGACAATGGGATAGCCTTGCTGTGTAAAGCGATCAAGCTTACTTAGATATATCGCTCTTTTTATCGGACATGCTTTTGGATGCTCTAAGGTCTTTTTTTTGAGTGATACTCAACCGTTTTAATGCAGCTTCTATACCTGATTTACTACAGCCTAAACGCCGTGCTCGCTCATACATATAATCGTCTGGATGCTGCTCAACATCTTTCAATAAGGCTTCATTTGATATTTTAGTCGGTGCTTTATTTCTGGTAGTTTTAGGAACTAAGCTCTGCTGCCAGCTGTGGATCGAGCTTGTGCTAAGCTGGTAAAAAACAGCGGCTTCTCGAATGGTCATGCCGTCTTTAATGCTACGCAGTACTTGCTTGCGAAAGTCGATTGAATAGGTCATCGTTTATTTCATTAAATGAATGAGTTATGAATATTGTATCGGTTTTATTTAAGGTTAACTATACTAAGCTTATTGGTCTATATCGGTAGCCTGTTTTTTTAATGGCTACTGATTGAGTGGTTTGTCCACGAGTTATCTGCAAAGAAAACTCTCCTCTATGTGATTCAAGAACTCGCTGTTGTTATCCGAGCGACTGCCTTGTATAAAGCCCGGTCTTTATCTATCTGCAATTACCGACGTTCAGCACTTCACTCAAATTGCCACTGCATAGTCATAGATATAAACTATGATACAAATGACAATCATTATCATTGATAAAATTTCTGAGTTACTTTATCATGAGCGTCTATTCATACTTCTTAGCAGTTAATTGCAAAACGTCCAGTCATTAACCTATTAAATCAAGGGCATTCTATTTGGTTCTTGATTAACGAGCAGTGCTCTAGCGCTTTTTTATTGGCGTCAGGCGGGCTCTTTTTTATTTTCTATTGGCTGATCACTTTTATAGTCCTATAAGCTGCATCTTAACTATCACGATATTCCGAGTCTTTTATGTCTAATAATAATATTACTGCTCAAACTTCTATATTTAAACGTCCACTGCTAGCGACTGTGACGGCCGCGCTACTGGTCAGTATCAGTTTGACAGGCTGCTCCTCTAACACTAGTGAAACTGATGATACCAAAGTCGAAAACCACACCGCTGACGCGGCCTCCAACGTCGCAGATAATGACGCAGTCTCAGTCAAAACTATCGAAGTAGATACCGTACGAGGCGATGTCAGCCTACCGATTAATCCCGCGCCGCTTGTAGTCTATGACATGACATTGCTGCAAGACTTGGCAGCGCTTGATGTCGCTGTCGCTGGGGTGCCAAGTGACCTACCTTTAGACAACTTGCATTCAGAGACTCAGCCTGATCCTGAACAGGTGGGTACCGTATTTGAGCCTGATCTTGAGGCCCTAAACGCCATGCAGCCACAAGCTATCTTGGTCGGTTCGCGTATGGCGGAAAAATACGATGAGCTCGCAAACATCGCGCCAACCTTAGATATGACTATCGATACGGCTAATATCTATGAGTCGAGTAAACAGCGTTTGCATGATCTTGGCGCGCTGTTTGGTAAAAGCGATCAAGCAGCCAAATTACAAAACGATATCGACAGCCTAATCACAGAGACCAAAGCGGTCACCAAAGACAGTGGCACCGGTCTGGTGGTGATGGTCAATGGCAATAAAATGTCTGTCTATGGCGCTGACTCACGCTATGGCTTTATTCATAATGTCGTCAATGTGCCGATCGCTGACGATCAAATCAAAGACGGTCCTCATGGTCAGCCGATCTCTTTTGAATATCTACAAAAGACCAACCCTGATTGGCTATTCGTCGTCGATCGTAGCGCCGCTATCGGTGAAGACAGCGTGGGTGCCAAAGCAGTCTTAGACAATCCGCTGGTCGCCCAAACCACCGCGTGGCAAAAAGACCAAGTGGTTTATCTGAGCCCAGACTCCTATCTTGCTTTCGGCGGCTACCACCAATGGATGCAGGATCTAACCACGATCAAAGACGCTTTTACTAAAGCCAACTAAGCGTTGATAAGCGCTATATTATATTGGTCTAAAGTT
The DNA here is from genome assembly GCF_040309765.1 of Psychrobacter sp. TB20-MNA-CIBAN-0197. Classification (NCBI taxonomy): domain Bacteria; kingdom Pseudomonadati; phylum Pseudomonadota; class Gammaproteobacteria; order Moraxellales; family Moraxellaceae; genus Psychrobacter; species Psychrobacter sp. TB20-MNA-CIBAN-0197. The sequence continues at coordinate 37,143 of NZ_JBEOPC010000016.1, read as the reverse complement.
GCAGCTATGGCTCAGACTTTATAGCTGTTTCATCATTTATTATTAAGCTTGTAGCCGTTATGTCCTTATTTTCACCTCGTGCCCATGGAAAAACCGCTGACGTCTCCTCTGCTGACGTCTCCTCTATAGGGGCTGCAAGCTGGCGTCACTCTAGTAGTTATGGTACTCGCGCTAAGCCGCGCCGCGCTGCGATACCGCCGTGGCTGATCAATACGGGTAGCTTAGTGCTGATGGGGCTATTGGTTTTGATCAGCTTATCGATTGGGGTGGCGGATTTTTCTTGGTCCGGGGTCTTACAAAGCCTTGTCAATCATAATGCCAATGCCGACAGCTCGCTGATGCTGGTCAGCCGGTTGCCGCGTACTATCGCTATCATTCTCACTGGTATCGCTATGGCGGTAGCAGGGATGATCATTCAAGTAGTGCTAAAAAACCGTTTTGTTGAGCCTTCTATGGTGGGCGCGACCCAAAGCGCGGCATTAGGGCTGCTCATGGTCAGCTTGCTGTTTCCAGCCAGCGCCCTTATTGTCAAGATGAGTGTCGCCACTGTCTCAGCTGTGTTTGGCATGATGTTATTTATGCTCCTTATCCGCCGCATACCGCCGACGGATTATTTGATGATTCCACTCATCGGTATCGTCTTTGGCGGGATCATCGAGGCGGTGACGACTTTTATTGCTTATCAAACCGAAACCCTGCAGATGCTCAGTGTTTGGCAATTTGGTGATTTTTCTGGGGTGCTAGCAGGGCGCTACGAGCTGTTATGGCTGACGGGCGCGTTATGTATCATCGCTTACATTATCGCTGATAAGCTCACTATCGTCGGCTTAGGAGACAATATCGCGCTCAACTTAGGCATTAACAAACGCCAAGTCACTTGGCTTGGTGTTGCGATGGTAGCGATTATGAGCGCGGTTGTGGTGGTCACAGTCGGGATGATTCCCTTTATTGGCTTAGTGGTGCCCAACATTGTTAGCCGTATTATGGGCGACAAGCTGCGGCGAAGTCTGCCTGCAGTAGCGCTGCTTGGTGCCTCAGCGGTACTCTTGTGCGATATCATTGGCCGCTCTATTCGTTATCCGTTTGAGGTGCCCGTAGCAACGGTGTTTGGTGTGGTGGGCACGGTGGTATTTTTATGGTTGTTATTACGTACGCCTAGCGAGTCTTAATGCTCTCTCTCCTTTTATTTTATAAGGTTATAGTTAAGACACTTCGAAAACGGTGTAGTGCCGTTGGTATAAATTTTTCTTGCTTGCTGTGCGACTTTGTCACTCCAGAGGCTGCGTAAAATTCATACCAACAACACATGACAAAAATGTTTCAGTTTTATTTAGGATCGACTATAGCGTATGCTCTCCCCTTCCTCATCAACTATCAAAGACACTGATAACAAAGCTGATTCTCAAGCCGATAGCTCATTATTAGCGCGCGCGTTATTGCAAGTTTGGCAAACTAGCACTCAATATCCGCGCGCCGTAGCGGCAGTTATTTTACTGGTCTCGATGACGCTATTTTTGACGCTCAATGTCAATGGTCATTGGGATTTTGCCCTACCACTACGAGGTAAAAAACTGCTGGCGCTCATGGTGGTCGGCTATGCGATTGGCGTATCGACTCTGCTCTTTCAAACCTTAACACACAATCCTATTTTGACCCCTTCTCTACTGGGCTTTGACTCGCTGTATGTGCTGCTCCAAAGCTTACTAGTGTTCTTTTTGGGGGCAATGAGCTTTACCAGCATCAATCCTATTGCCAAATTCACCCTTGAGATTGTCCTGATGTTTGGCGCGTCGTTATTATTGTTTCGAGTGCTGTTTTCAAAAAGCAGTCAGGATTTGACGCGGCTGATACTAGTGGGCGTTATCTTTGGGGTGTTGTTTCGCAGCTTATCAGCACTAATTGCGCGCCTGATTAACCCCGATGATTTTGTCGTGGTACAGTCGGCCAGTTACGCGCAGTTTAATACCGTCAACCCGCAGCTATTGGGGATTAGCTTCATTATTTGCACCATTAGCGCGCTGTGTATTTGGCGCTGGCGCTATCAATGCGATGTCTTAATGCTCGGTAAGGCGCAAGCGATTAATTTGGGCATTAATTATCAACGCCTCGCATTTGGGCTATTGACGGTCATTGCGGTATTGGTCGCCACCGCCACGGCACTGGTCGGGCCGGTGACTTTTTTTGGCTTGCTGGTCTGCGCTTTGACCAATCGCATCGCACGGCATATGTATCATAGCGAGCGTTTGATATTGGTCAGTTTGGTGGCGATGATTTGTTTGGTCCTCGGTCAGACGCTGTTTGAGCAAGTATTGGGTATGGCGGGAGTGTTATCCGTGGTGATTGAACTGGCGGGCGGCTTGGTGTTTTTGCTACTGTTATTTATGACCCAGCGGCGTTGATGACATGTCGTATTAACCTATATAAAAAATAAGAATTATTATGATTAAACTCGATAATATCTCCCACCATATCGGCAAACAACAAATCCTGCATGACATCAGCTTGTCCTTACCAAGCGCCCAAGTGATTGCCCTAATCGGCCCCAATGGCGCGGGCAAATCCACCTTATTTTCGGTCATGGCGAGGCTACAACCGCTACAGTCTGGGAAGGTGATGTTTGGTGAGCATGATATTGTCAGCTGCCCTGCGCGCACTTTGGCTAAGACGGTGGCGATGCTTGGGCAAGACAACCAAGTGCAAGGTCGCCTGCGCGTGCATGAGCTGCTGATGTTTGGCCGCTACCCGTATCATCAAGGACAGCCAAGCGCACAGGATAAGCAAAAAGTACAAGAAGTGATCGCGCGTTTTGAGCTTGAGCACTTAGCCGAGCGTTTTTTATCGACGCTCTCTGGTGGTCAGCGGCAACGCGTGCTGATTGCGATGATTGTCTGCCAAGACACGCCGTATCTACTGCTCGATGAGCCGCTAAACAATCTGGATATGTACCATGCAGGGCGTCTGATGCGTGAGCTGCGCGAGCTTAGCTGCAGTCAGCAAAAAACCGTAGTCATCGTCCTACATGATATCAACCAAGCCGCGCAGTTTGCCGATACTGTGGTCATGATGAAAACTGGCCAAGTGATGGCGGTTGGGCAGCCTGTCGATGTCATCACTAAAGATACCATGAAAGACTTATATAACGTCGATGTGACGGTACTTAACCATCAAGGTCGGCCAGTGATTGTCGATACATTGTTACAGTTATAGTTAAGCAAGACTGTAGCTACGTCACCTTATAACCCTAATGCAGCATCTTCGCGTTTGACGATTTTATGCTCATCTTCATTGCTGTCAAGTTTCCAGTAGCTAGAGATATAAAGATGACTCTTAGCCACTTCTTTTTGTTTGAAGTACTGACGCAGCGCTCGCATACTATTGAACTCGCACGCCGCCCACACTGCCACTTCACCAGCCGGCCAGCCTAGCGTCTTAATACGCTCAAGAATGGGGTAATGACTGCTGCTTGCTTCGGCATTGATTACCCACTCAAGCGTTATATTCTTCGGCTTTTGTAGCGGCTGGATATCATCCTCACTCAGCACCTCGATGACGGCATAGCCCTCGGCATCCTCGGGCAGCTGTGCTAAGTTTACCGTGATGGCGGGCAGCGCGGTCATGTCTCCCGCCAATAAAAACCAATCCGCTTCGTGATTGATAAGCTTTTTGGGGCCTGGTCCCCCAATCAGAATGGTATCACCGGCTTGTGTGGTTTTGGCCCAATGTGAGGCAGGACCTTCAGCGCCTTTGTGGTTGAGACCATGTAAGACAAAGTCAACATCGATTTCATCGTCACGTTGCTGGATAATGGTATAAGTGCGCATGATGGGCTTTTTTCCTGCCTCCCCTGCAAACATCAGTTTGATATAGGCGCTTTCTTGATCTGCTGGGAAGTCTTGCATGCCCGCTCCACCAAGTGTAATGCGGCGCATGTTTGGGGTGATATCTTTGATGCCTTTTACTTCTAATACTCTTGGATTAGGTTTGGTCATTTTTTATCCTTTTAGCTGTCTAGTTAACCCACTTTAAAAACGATACCATGCTACTGGGATGAATTTTGTGCAGCCTCTGTGTAAGCAGCACGCAAAGAAAATTTATACCAGTAGCACAGTCATACAACCATCTTGGTGAGGTCTAAAATTACGATAAGAAAAGCCAGCTCTCCTCGTCAGACAGCTGGCTTTTTATTTTTCATCAGTCACACTACGATTATGCAGTCAGAGCTGATAGATTTTAGAGTTAACGACTTTTAGAATTGATAGGTCAAAGAGGTTTTGATATTACGACCCATCTCAAAATCTGTAGCCGTAGCATCAGCCGTATTTAAGCGCGATGCGTGACTGGCATAAGTCTCATCAAATAAGTTATAAACCCCAACGGTGGCTTTGACATTCTCGAGCTGACGGGGCGCATAATTCATATAGATATCGTGCACATCATAGCTTGGCTTAGTCTCACCTTGATTATCAGTAATAGATGCTACATAAGTACTGCGCCAGCCTAAATCAACCATATCATTAGCTGCATAATCTAAGTTCACCATGTAGCGATCGCCTGAGTCAGCACCACTGCCACTTACTGATGGGATACTATTGCCTGTCTTATCGCCTTCGCTACGAGCACGTGAGTAGCTCAGCCCCATACCAAAGTCACGAGTAGTGTAGTTAGCAGCCAGCTCAACACCATCTATTTTATAGTCTTCATCACTGTTGAACATACCTTGACAGTCACCGCCTATCGCGCCGGTCTCACAGTCAATCCCAAATCTACCAGGGCGACTACCTGTACGCATAAACTGCTGATAGTTCTCGATATTAGATCTAAAGTATTTTGCACTCAATTGTAGCGCATCATCAGCAATGGTTAGATCGCGTAGCGTGGTGGTCACACCTACCTCAGAGTTATAGCCTTCTTCTGGCTTGAGATCATCATTGACATAAATACCCTCGCCATTGCTGTTAAAGACAGTTGGGCCTAAATCTGGGCCATTAAACAGCTCTGTGTAGCTGGCAAACACTTGCGTACGCGGCGCAACCTCGTAGCTGGCTGCTAGCGCGCCAACCACATTGTCGTAAGTAGAACCACCCGCCACAAATTCAGGAGACTCATAGCGGTCGTAGCGTACACCTGGTGTCAGCGTCAGTTTGCCCATTTGCCATTGGTCTTCTAGATAGACTGAGGTGTTATTGGCATCATCATTCGCAGTTGCAGAACCATCACGTGCCATCTCTGACTCTTTTTCGTAGTGCTCGGCGCCTACGATTAGCTTATGACGACCGTTATTTGTGTCAATAACACTGGTATTTTCAATCTTAACACCTGTGGTTTTTACTTTTGCATCAAAATCAAAGTTGCCTACGTCTTCAGAATCACGCAGAATCTGCGTTTCTGTTTGATAAACGGTGGTATCAACGTCAATGAGTGAGTTTGCTGGATTAAAGTTATGATCGAGCGTATAAGTATCGCGCTTTATTTCTTGTGGGATGACATCAGGACCACGACTGTTAGGAAGACTTGGAAAATCTGGTCGATAAGGGAAAACACCTTCTTTTTCGGTACGGCTAAAGCTTGCACCGACATGATGGTCGTCACCAATATACGCGCCTGCTTTTAATAAGATGTTTTCGCTCTCACTGTCCTCATAAAGCTCACGGCCGTCGCCATCTTCGCCAGAGTCGGTATCGCGCTTGCCATAATAAGCCAATAGGTCAATATTGTCTGTTGGCGCACCATACACAGTCGCTGACGTAAGTAGCTCATCATTATTACTGGCATAACCTGCCTTTAGTTTTGCGCCGATCTTTTGACCGGGCTTTAATAAATCTGCAGCATCGACCGTTTCAAACGCGACCGCGCCGCCTAAGGCATCGTTACCCAGCGTGACTGAGTTATTACCGACCGCTACCTCAGCTTGTTTTAGCAAGTCAGGATCAAGAGTGACATCGCCCATATGATAAAAGAGGGCACCCTCTTGACGCGCGCCATCGACGGTGACTTTAAGATTGGTATCGTCAAGACCACGCACTCTGATACGCTGATTCACCGTTGAAGTACCACCGACCTCGACTCCAGGTATCACATCCAAAAAATCACTTAAGTGGCTTGCCTGCGCTGCGGGCGTATAGTTGTCGATATAGACTGAGTCTTCTTGTACATTTTCACGTACTGAGGTGTTTGCCGTTACCGTAATCGTTTGTAGCGTCGTGCTAGGCATCGCCTCTGCAGCATTAGCCATTTGTGAAAATAGCGCTGTGGCTACCCCTATAGATAAAACCGATAATCGACTTGAAAACGTTACTACGCCCATAAAATACTCACTTAATTTAACTGCCAAATCTATGCCCAAAAGTTAGTGAACGATGTATAAAACAGTAAAGCCGCATTTTTGATCGGCTGTTAACGAATGATGTATCTCATTCGCAGCTCAACTGCTATAACCATCCACTACCCTATATGATAATATTAACGATAATTATTATCATTAACATTTCGGAAAGTATAATAGCGAAGTATTTATAATTTGGCAACAATGAATTAAAGCTTTGATATAGAAATAAGCTCGTCACTAAGTTTACTAGCAGCTTTTATTGTTAGTAATTGCCACTTTTAGGCTAAAAAAGCGTTGCAATAATGAACCCTTTCACTATATCCTACAGATAGCTGACTAAATGGTCAGGTTATATCGTTAACGTTCGATAGAGTAACTAAACAATTATTCTTGTTTATTAGCATATGGACAAGTACTACTCTTTGTTCCAAAGGACTGCAAAGGTCATATAAAAGGAAGTTATCATGAGTGAAACGACTGTACAGACGCAAGGAAATCCAGACTTACTGTATGGACTGCACGATCGCCCTGCCGCGGGAAAAGCATTTTTGGGCGCAGTACAGCATGTACTAGCCGCCTTTGTTGGGGTGATTACGCCCTCGTTAATCATCGGCGGTGCTTTAGGTCTAGGGGAGCACATCCCCTACCTGATTAGTATGGCACTGATGGTATCTGGCGTCGCCACCTTCATCCAGACACGCAAAGTCGGTCCCGTCGGTTCTGGACTTATGGCGCTACAAGGCACTAGTTTTGGCTTCTTAGCCGCAGTACTAGCAGCAGGGTTTGTGGTCAAAAACCGCGGCGGTAGTCCTGAGGAGATTCTCTCAGTTATCTTCGGGGTGACCTTTCTTGGTGCTTTTGTCGAGATATTTTTGAGTCAGTTCATCACTAAGCTCAAGTCGCTTATGAGTCCGATTGTGACCGGCTGCGTTATTGTGACCATTGGTCTGTCACTGACTAAGGTAGGTCTGACTGATCTAGCAGGCGGAGTGGGTGCAGAAGATTTTGGTAGCATTCCTAACCTTATGCTTGGCGGCGGGGTCTTGGTCAGCGTCGTACTGATCAGTATCGTCAATAATAAAGTCATTCGCTCAAGCGCTATTTTCATTGGACTGATGCTGGGTTTGGCTGTCGCTATGTTTATGGGCCGTATCGACTTCTCGTTGGTCGCTGAAGCCCCTCTCTTTACCGTGCCTGTTCCGTTCAAGTTCGGTTTTGGTTTTGACTGGCAGGCCTTTATTCCAATCGCCTTTATGTACATCATTACCAGTATCGAGACCTCAGGAGATCTCACTGCAACTTCGATGATCTCAGGTGAACCGATCAAAGGCCCGCTATACGAAAAACGTATCAAGGGCGGAGTATTAGGCGATGGTGTCAACTCCGCCATCGCTGGGGTATTTAATAGCTTTCCTGTGACGACTTTTAGCCAAAATAACGGGGTCATTCAGATGACCGGTATCGCCAGCCGTTATGTCGGTTTTTTTGTAGCAGGCATTTTATTTGTTATGGGTCTGTTTCCCTTTCTTGGTGCTATTTTTACTCAGCTGCCAAAGCCAGTCGTTGGCGGGGTGACGCTACTGATGTTTGCGACCGTAGCGACTGCAGGTATTCGTATTCTAGCGACAGTCAACTTCACTCATCGTAATGTATTAATTATCGCCACCTCACTGGGTCTGGGTTTGGGCGTCGCCTTTGTCCCTGATGTGTTTGCACAAATGCCGCAGATGTTCCGCAATATCTTTGGCTCAGCGGTAACGATGTCTGGTGTGGTTGCTATCTTATTGGATACTATCTTGCCTAAGAGCTATGGTGCTGAATTTGATACGGCTGATCAGCATATAGATGATGGCTTAAAGACAGGCAGTCATGCACCCTAGTGATAAAAGTGATGGTAGTGATAATGTCGTCATAGACTATCGCTAGGATAGATTATTACTAAGGCAGATTGTTAGAATAAAAAGTACAAAAACCGCCATAAGATTATTTTATGGCGGTTTTGTATTGATGAATCTAACAACGAAGTGATAGCATTGAGTACCTCACTGGCTTAGCATTATTGCATTGCTATACCGCTGGAGCGCTAATTACTCAAGTCCACAGCCGCGTAAGATAAACGGTATCAAAAACTCGGCTGCTCGCGCTTCATCGTTCTCTTCATACGCCTGTTTTTGCAACAAACCAACAATCTCAGTTTCAAATTCAGCATAACGCTGGGTGGTCGCCCAAATCAGAATAAGCAATTGAAGCGGATCTTTGATACCTATCTTGCCTTGCTGATGCCAAGTTTTCATCACCTCCACCTTATCAAGCGCCCAGTCTTGCATCGTATACGACATAAAATCATGCAAATGCGGAGCGCCGCCGATGACTTCAAGAGCGAAAAGCTTATGGCGATTGGGATGAGCAAAAGCTTGGTGCAGCTTAGTTCTGACAAACTTCTCAATGACGGTTTTTGGGTCGCTATCTACCGTCATTGTTACAAGACCCTCGTTCCACTCCTCAATAATGGCGCGCAGTACTTTTTCATAGAGGTTTTTTTTATTCTTAAAATAATAATGTACATTGGCTTTGGGGAGTCCGGCACGATCGGCAATGCCCTGCATCGTAGCGCCGCGGAAACTTTTTAGCACAAACTCCTCTTCAGCAGCCTTGAGAATGACGGCTTGATTATGAGCGCGAATGTCTTGCTGACTGCGGTGAGTGTCATTATCTAAAGTGCTCAAATCATCGGTGGTAAAAGTCATAAATGTATCCTATAAAAAGCAAATAATGACAGCTTAGTGGTTAAGTAATGCTGATAACGCTTAAATTATTGAGTACTAAATGCGATAAATTATGATATATTGTATAAAGTAGTTGACCATTTGGTCAGCTTTAAGCAGAATAGCCAATATAAACCATTTGGCGACTTATTTACACTTTTATTATCACTCTCAGCGATATCACTTTAGCATACCAATAGACTGCCAAACACCTAAGGCATGTCCTTATTTTTGATACGCTATGATTTGAAAGGCTATGAGGCTTCCACCCTACAAGAAAAGGACTTCATCGTGAGTTTAACCTTAGCGCAATTCAACGACTTTGACCAAGACCAAGCCACCTCCGCACTACTTACTTGCTGTACCAGCTCTCGCTGGGCGCATAACGTAGCAAGCGCTCGACCATTCGAGACGCTAGAGGCTCTGATCGCTCATAGCGATACGGTATGGAGCAAAGTGCAACAGCAAGAGTCGGACTTGTTAGAGGCGCTTGACGGCCATCCGCAAATCGGTAATGTCGCCACGCTCAAAGAAAAGTACCGCAATACTGCAGATAGCGCTGCTCATGAACAATCAGGCGCGAATGAAGCAGATGATGAGGTTCTTGAAGCTCTAGCACAAGGCAATCAAGCCTATCTTGATAAGTTTGGCTTTATCTTTATCGTCTTTGCCACAGGCAAAAGCGCTAAGCAAATGCTCGACTTACTATTAGCGCGTTTGCCGAATGAGCGCGCCACTGAGCTTGTCAACGCCGCGACAGAACAAAATAAAATCACGCGCTTGCGTTTAAACAAATTATTTGAATAAGCCGTTTAGCTCAACTAACCGTACTTTTAAAACACTGAAAATACCAAAAACATCAAAGGATTTATTATGTCAGCTTCTCTTTCCTCGCATATCTTAGACACTCATTTGGGCAGACCTGCCGCCGATATCGCAGTTGCTCTACGCCGAGTTGATAACCATTCAAACGCCACGCTTTTGGCTCATGGCACTACCAATAGTGATGGCCGCGTAAGCCCAGATAGCTGGCAGTTTGATGAGGCCGTGAGCGCAGCTGATCGTGAGCTGAGTACGGGTCGCTATACCCTTACCTTTGATACGCAAGCCTATTTTGACACTCAAGAACTAACGGCTTTTTATCCACAAGTCATCATCGACTTTGTGGTCAGTGACGACAGTCACTATCATGTGCCCCTATTACTAAGTGCTCACGGTTACAGCACTTATCGCGGCTCGTAATTTATTTTTCGTATCAAACGCAGTATTTAAGACATCGTATAAAAGGACAGTAGTCGCATGGGTGCATATCTTCTTGATTGGGTCGCTTTATTTTTTCGCTGGTTTCACGTTATCGCCGGCGTAGCATGGATTGGTGCGTCCTTTTATTTTGTTTGGCTCGATCTGAGCTTACGTAAGCCGCCGCAGTGGAAAGCCGATAAAGGTATCTCTGGCGACTTGTGGGCGGTACACGGTGGCGGGTTTTATGAAATCGCTAAATATAAGCTCGAACCTGAAGAGATGCCAAAGACGCTGCATTGGTTCAAGTGGGAAGCTTATACCACTTGGCTAACTGGTGCGGCGATGATGGCGATTGTCTACTACGCCAATGCGACCGCCTATCTGATTGACCCCAGCAAAGTCGCTTTTGGTAGTCATGTTGGCGCTATCTCGACCAGCTTACTCTTCTTGTTCGGTAGCTACTTTGTCTATGAGGTTATCGTCCGTAGCCGCATCGGCAAGAATGCGTTAGTGTTTAGCTCTACTATCTTTATCCTGCTAGTGCTTGCAACTTGGGGCTCATACCAGCTGTTTAGTGATCGCGCCTCTTTTATCCATGTCGGTGCTATTTTAGGTACGATTATGGCGGGTAACGTGTTTTTTGGGATTATGCCCGCTCAGCGCGCGCTAGTGGACTGCGTACGTAGAGGCGAAAAGCCGGGTAAAGAAGTCGCAGACTTGGCACTTATGGCCAAGAACCGCTCTTTGATGAATAATTATTTTACCCTGCCGCTTATCTTTACCATGATTAGTAACCACTATCCGATGATGTACTCACACGCGCATGGCTGGTTAGTGCTAGTGTTTGTCGGGGTCATTACTGCGCTCGTACGTCACTATTTTAACCAAAAGCATCTGGGCAATACGCAGCCCAAATTCCTATGGATTCCAGCTTTATTGACTGTTTTATTGATTATTTGGATGCGCCCTGCACCTATTGAGCCGCTTCCTGTACCACCCGTACAGTCTGCGGTTCCTGTAGAAGCTGCCCCTGAGACGCCGACACCTACTGACGCAACTAATCCAGCAATAGCTGCGGCTGATAGCACTGGGGAAGCCGTAACTGTCTCAGCTAACGATGCGGTTATGAGTGTGGTACAAGAAAAATGCGCAACTTGTCACATGGCGCAGCCGACGCAGCAAGGCTTTAACGCGCCGCCTGCTGGCATTATATTGCAAACCCCTGAAGATATGAAAACTCATCAAGCTAAAGTGGTCACTGCGGTACAAACCGGCTATATGCCATTAGGCAATATCACTCAATTAACCGATGAGGAGCGCGCTCAAATTGTGGCGTATGCCGCTGGGCTATAGAATGCTTTAAGCGGTTAAAATAAGACGGCAAAGGTAGGCCAATATACAATATTGAATAATTCGCTTGACCGTCGGCGCGCTTTGGTTATCAGTCATCAGTAAAATTGGTATCGTCGGTTTTGTCAACGTCGTGGGCGCTATCATTGCGCCATTCTTTGGAATTTTGGTCATCGATTACTACATTATTAGACGTCAAAACATCAACATGAATGACTTGTTTTCTGCGCAGCCAACGGGCGCTTATTATTATACCAAAGGCTGGAATATCCGTGGTCTTATCGCCTTTGCTATCGGCGCTTTGTTTTCTGTCGCGACAGTACTCGTACCTAATTTGGCAAAATTCGAAGGTTACGGCTTCTTATTAGGCGCAGCAATCGGCGGGTTAATTTACTGGCTTCTCATGCGCAAATATGGCATTGAGCTCAATAAAACTTTAACGCACAAATAAGCACTGTGTACTGTTAAGGCGCTAATAAATAGCTAGATGGTTAGCAAACAGTATGAATAGAAGGAAAAACATTATGACGCAAAAAATCACCAGCGACTTTGATCACTCCGCTTATCCGCGTGATCTAAAAGGCTATGCTGATACTCCCCCTAAAGCCAACTGGCCTGGCGGCGCTAGAATCGCTGTTCAGTTCGTCTTGAATATTGAAGAGGGTGCAGAAAATAGTATCATCCACGGTGATAGCGAATCAGAGCGGTTTTTATCTGATATATTGGGCACGCCTTCGTTTAACAATCGTCATCAGTCTATCGAATCGGCGTTTGAATACGGTAGCCGCGTCGGCGTTTGGCGCGTCTTGGATGTCTTTAAAGAGTATGGCCTGCCCATCACGACATTCACTTGTGCTGCGGCCGCAGAAAAAACCCCGCATATCATTGAACGTGTACTAGAAGATGGCCACGAAGTTGCTAGCCACGGCCTGCGCTGGATCACTTACCAGTATATGTACCGCGAAATCGAGCGTGAGCATGTGCGCCGTGCTACTGAGATCTTTGAGCGTATGCTCGGCAAGCAGCCTATAGGCTGGTACACCGGACGTGATAGTCCCAATACTCGTGAGCTGGTCGTCGAGCAAGGCGGTTATAGTTATGATTCTGACTCCTACGCTGATGAGCTGCCTTATTGGCTAAATGTCAAGTGCGAAGATGGCGATAAAATATTACGTAAGCCGCATCTGGTTATTCCTTATACGCTTGAGACTAACGATATGCGTTTCTCATCCAGCCCTGGATTCACCAATGCTGAGCCTTTTTATCAGTATCTCAAAGACAGCTTTGACACGCTGTATGAGGAAGGGGATAAAAACGGCAAAAACACGCCCAAAATGCTGACCATTGGCCTGCATTGCCGTATCATAGGCCGCGCTGGGCGTATTGTCGCACTCAAAAAATTCTTGCAATATATTACCAATAAGCCTGACGTTTGGGTCTGTCGCCGCGATGAGATCGCTAAACACTGGTACGACAACCATCCAGCGACTAAGGATAATACCGCAGACTGGATGTAACTATGATCGATATCATCGGAATAGATATCATCATGGTCTTAGACTCAAATTTATCACGGCCCCTAATGACTAAGGACTCTTAACTATGTCAACAAAAAGCACGTATTATGCACCAACTGGCGGCTTACCGCCGCAAACCCAGCTGCTATCCGATCGCGCTGTCTTCACTGAAGCTTATGCTATTATCCCTAAACGTGTCCTCACTGACATCGTGATTAGTTACCTGCCCTTTTGGGAAGGTATGCGTATGTGGGTGATTGCTCGTCCGTTAAGCGGTTTTTCAGAAACCTTTTCACAATATATCGTCGAAGTCGCACCCAATGGCGGCTCTGACAAGCCTGAGCTCGATGCGAAAGCCGAAGCCGTATTATTCGTCGTTGAAGGTGAGATGGACGTGACTATCGAGGGAGAGACGCATCATATGGAGGCCGGTGGTTATGCGTTTTTACCTCCTGGCTGCAAATGGACGCTGAAAAACAATAGCGACACCCACGTCAAGTTCCACTGGATCCGTAAAGCCTATCAGTATGTAGAAGGCATCGATGTTCCTGAAGCTTTTGTTACCAGTGACCATGAGGTCGAAGCGATCGCCATGCCAGATACCAATGGCGTCTGGAAAACCACGCGGTTCACTGAGCAGTCTGATATGCGCCACGATATGCATGTAAACATCGTTACTTTTGAGCCAGGCGGCGTGATTCCATTTGATGAAACGCATGTAATGGAACACGGCTTATACGTGCTAGAAGGCAAAGCGGTCTACCACTTAAATGCTGAGTGGGTCGAAGTTGAGGCCGGTGATTTTATGTGGCTACGTGCGTTTTGCCCGCAGTCTTGCTACGCTGGCGGCCCTGGTCCCTTTAGATACTTACTCTATAAAGATGTGAATAGACATATGCCTTTTATTCGTCCAGAATAATAGGTCATCTGGAATAGTAGATAGTATCAAATACCAGCATTCATTCTAATACGCCATTTGCACTTAAATGGCGTATTAAGTCGCCTGCAAATTTGTAAGGAATTTGCAGGTAGTCATAATAAAAGTAAGGCAAAGTCATGAGTACTACGATCGTTGCAAAACCTTTAACTAAAGCTGAATTTGCTCCCTATGGCACGGTGATTGAACCTTATGATGATGAGCAACAAACGCCTGATAATTGTTATCATATCAACCAAGGTTATGCTTGTCGTCATCACGCTATTACCAAAGTAGCGCTAGATGGCGGTGAAGTTGGCCTAAGTATTTTTCGGGCCAAAAAGCGCGACCACCCTATCAGGTTATCCGTGATGGAATATCATCCTTTTGGCACGCAAGCCTTCTTTTCCATGAATGGCCGAGACTACGTCGTAGTCGTGGCCCCTGCAGGCGAGCCGCCAAAATCAGCTGATGATTTGACCGTGTTTTATGCCAAGTCGCATCAAGGAGTGCAATACGATAGAAATGTCTGGCACCACCCACTACTAGCGCTAGGTGCTGATTGCGACTTCTTAGTCGTCGATCGCATCAACGGCCCTGGCAATAACTGCCATGAGTTAAATATTGATGATTGGGGCGTCACGATTGAGATCGAAAACGAGCAACCTGACCCTAAAGCGCAACGAGTAGAGCAAGAACAGGTTTAGATGTCGGTACTGAACGATTAGCTTTATACCTACTTCATTTAGTTACCATAAAGCTAGATACAGTCCGTGCGCGTCTAGATAAGACAGCCCTTACAGGGTTGTCTTTTTATATGTAAGGCATCCCTTTATAGCGTTATCTGATAAACGTCATCTACCCAAATTTGTATTAGTGTTTAAGAGACTAAGGTATGACACAGAGCAATTTACTGACAGAGCAAGGATCGATACGAGGATCAGGACAGTGGTTAGGTACGATCCAAATTATCACCGCTGCAGTCTGCTGGGGTACGCTTGGGATATTCTCAACCTATCTGAACCAATTAGGCTTTAGTGGCTGGCAGGTGACTATCTTGCGTATCGTGACCGCGTCGTTAATTGTTCTTTTTATGCTGCCCAAACTATACCCGCAGCTGCTCAAGCTTAGCGCCAAACAATGGGGCGGCTTGGCATTGCAATCGCTGATTGGCGTACTGGGTATGTCGCTATGTTACTTCTTTGCTGTGTCCTATGTTGGTGCTGGCGCGCAAGTCAACTGGGGCATAGGGTTAGGACTATTAGCAGGGGTGTGTTATTCGTTATATGGTGTGCTTGGCAAACGCGCTATGCACTACGCGCATCCGGCTCCCTTAGTGTTTTTTACCTCTATCGTGATTAGCGCCAGCGTACTGTTATTATTACCTGAGACTTATCATACTTATAGCAAGTTATTGAGCTTGCCTGTATTGAGCTTAGGCTACGCATTAGGGCTCGCACTGATTGGTACGGTCGTGCCGTTTGCCTTATATATGAAAGCGCTAGAAAAACTACCCGCTTCTCGCGCTTCAGTGTTTACTATTTTTGAGCCGCTGACCGCTATTGCTTTAGCAATATTACTATTGAACCAGTCGCTTAGCCTTGTTCAGTATTTAGGCGTCATGCTTATCTTACTCGCCGCGCTATTTAATGCGCTACTTAACGGTACTACTACTCGAGTGCCACGGTGGCTGCGACGACGGCAAAAAGTCTAGTATTTATTAGGGCGTGTTGAACATTCGACCATGGCACTGACAGAGACTATTTTTTAGGCGATTTGCAGATAAAAATGGTAAGTTTAGTCGTTCTAAGCGTCTATTTTTATCAATAAAGCAGCAAAAAATAGTCCTGTCCCCGTTGTTGTCGTGAGGGCTGATGCTAAAATCGCCCTAGTCGTTGCGACTGTTTAAATAAAATCAGCTAGCCAATGCAATAAGCATTATCTGCAATTTTAACGACGACTAGAACACAGCTTTGATTAACTAGTAGCGATCAGCAGTGCGCATTTGTGAATGTTCAACACGCCCTAATCGTTATCAAAAAAGCCCCAACCATGACACCACAGTTGGAGCTTTATTTCGCTTAAAATTAAAGGTTGATGCTATAAGATTTGATAGATGATTTGAATGGCTGTAAATCTATTATTGTTCAATACGCTGCAAAAACGCTTGCGTACGCGGGTGAGTGGATAGCTCAAACATCTGCTGAGCGCTGCCCTCCTCAACCACATGGCCATCCTCAATTAATACCACATGATCGGCGACATCGCGCGCAAAGCTGATTTCATGTGTGACCACAACCATCGTCCAGCCCTCACTTGCCAGCTGCTTCATGGTCTCAAGCACATCTTGTACCAACTCCGGATCAAGCGCTGAGGTCGGCTCATCAAATAGCAACAGCGACGGCTCAATGGCCAAAGCGCGGGCAATGCCGATGCGCTGCTGCTGACCACCTGATAGCTGAAACGGATACAGATCGGCTTTGTCCGCAAGCCCCACCTTGTTGAGTAGTGCTAGCGCTTGCGCCTGCGCGTCAGCTTTTGAGACGCCTTGCACTACGGTCGGCCCAAGCATTAAGTTCTGTAGCGCCGTCTTGTGTGGAAATAAATTGTAAGACTGAAACACCATGCCCGACTTACGCTGCAGGGCCAATAGCTTTTTTTTATTTGGCTTAGCGCTAAAATCTACACTTAAGCTATTATCATCAAAAGCGATCACCCCTTGGTCAGGAATCTCCAGCGCATTAATACAGCGTAAAAAAGTAGTTTTGCCTGATCCTGATGGCCCTAATATCACCACCACCTTACCTTTATCAATGCTCAAATCTATGCCCTTTAGCACTTGATTGGTACCAAAAGCTTTGTGGATGTTCGTGATTTGAATCATAAAGACGTTTCCGTTTACAAATGAAAAGCTAGCAGTTAATGGTTAAGCTATTTTGCCACATAGCGATCAAGACGCGTCTCAAGCTTGCCTTGGATAAAGGTCAAGAACAGACAAATGGCCCAATAAATAAAGGCCGCTTCAGTATAGACCAGCATAAACTCATAGTTGCGGGCGGTGATGATCTGCGCTTGTTTAAAGAGCTCAGTGACCAGCACTAAAGAAGCTAGCGAGGTGTCTTTGACTAAACTAATAAAGGTATTAGACAAGGGCGGCACGGATACTCTAAGCGCTTGCGGCAAAATCACGTGGCGAAAGGTCTGCAGATACGTCAAACCGACCGTCGAGCCTGCTTCCCACTGACCTTTTGGAATCGACAAAATCGAGGCACGTACCGTCTCTGAGGCATAAGCACCGATATTGAGCGAAAAGGCAATAATCGCTGAAGGAAACGGGTCGAGCTTGACGCCGACGCTTGGCAGGCCATAAAAGATAATAAACAACTGCACCAGCATCGGTGTCCCGCGAATCGCCGAGACATAAATACGAGCCAGACGGTAGACAATCTCATGCAGCCAGCCGGTACGTGGCACGATACGAATCAGCGCCACGACCAGCGCAATCATCATACCGATGGCAAACGAAATCAAAGCCAGCGGTATTGAGTAATAGATACCGCCTTTGAGCATCGGCCAAAACGAATCGATGACGATCTGCGCCCGATCAGGACTCATAAAGGGCAGTAGTGCCAATAAATCTGTTAACGCTGAAGTAAGAGACGCTAGCATTATTTTTGTTGACTTATATCAGCACCAAAGAATTCTTCGCTAAGCTTGGTCAGCGTGCCGTCGGCATGCAGCTCGCTCATGGCTTCATTTAACTTCGTCACGACAGCGTCATTGCCTTTTAATAGTACCAAACCTGAACCGCGCTGCTCGTCGGCCGGGGCAACCAGTTTGATCTCAAGGCCACTATCTGGGAATTTTTTTAGATAATCAAGTACGGCCAAATTGTCATTCATGGTAAAGTCAGCGCGGTCTTGCTTGACCAACTGAATCGCTTGCGCCATACCATCGACAGGGACGATTTCGGCTTGATAGCGTTCGGCCAACTCACCATAGTTACTGCTTAACGACTGGGCGCTACGTAGACCTTTTAGGTTATCCCACGAGCCATAACGATTGTCATCGGTGGGCGCTAGTACCACAGCGCCAGACCAGCTATAAGGCTGCGCGAGGTCATACTTTGCTTGGCGCTCAGGGGTAGTGAGACTAACTTGGTTGGCCACCATATCAAAACGCTTCGAGTCGAGACCTGCTAGCATTGCATCCCACTGGGTTTCTTTAAACTCAACATCGACGCCGAGCTTATCAGCGACCGCACGGGTGACTTCCACGTCGTAGCCGGTCAGTTCACCGCTTTGGTCATGGTAGGTAAACGGCGGATAAGTACCTTCAGTGCCGACATTGATCGTGCCGCCATTATTGATACGCTGTAGCAGTTCTGAGCCACCCTCAGTAGTACTATCAGCATTGCTAGCTGTCTCATCAGTTGTAGATTGGCTACAGGCCGCTAGCAATACAGTGCTAGCTGCTAAAGTTAATAGGGCACGGCGTTTCATAGGATATCCTTAAGTTACAGATTAAATAAGTTACAAATTAAAAGTTATTATTATCAGTGCGGTTATTTACCACTAGTTTAACTTGACTCGGTAATCATAGGGCAAAAAAAAACGTACAAAAATAGTGAGCAGAGGTCAGAAGGTTGAGGTTGCACAGCAAAATTGCAAGAGTAGCTAGTGAGGATGGGGCAAGAAAGTTTTATATTTTTGAGTTTGCCATATATAAAAAGCCCCAATCAGTGATTGAGGCTTCCTAGATTTGGGGCTGATAAAAAAAACGCTGCTACCGTGTCATCGTTATTAGGCTCATAGAATTTATCACGTCTCAACAGTGATGTAACATGTAGCTGGCTGCTGCTTGCTACTTGTAAATGCTATAATAACGCGCCCATTTTAGGACTGTTATTATTGATGTTTCCATAAGTAGTCGGATAAAAATACTTGCATAACTTTACTCAAAATACTCACTTTCTTTCCCTCTATATCTTTCCTTAACCTTCTAAGAATTAAGCCCGCTATGAAAACTGCCTTATCAGATTTATCTTATGCTAGTCCTAGCAGCTATAACGCTAACAACAACTCTGAGCTGCTTTTGAATAATAGCAATAATACGGACATCTCGGCGCTTGCGTATGAAAGCTTACCTGCAACGATACAAAAAGCACTTTTAAGCCAAAAACGCTTGGTCATTATGGCTAACAACCCCTCAATCACTATCGAAACGTTAGAGCAAACTCTGAAGCCTACCGATATCTTAGTCCTGTTCAATGACTTCATTCATGCTGACTTCTTTGCCACTCATGCACTTGCCAAAACCTTACCTAAGCTATTATTTTTTAGGCAGATTGGCGATAGTCAATTGCATTTTGGCTTGCCGCCGAGAAGCAATAACTTAATCGCAATCGAGCAGATAGCGCAGCAGGCCACTTTGGGTATTTTTCTTAGTAATATCAGTTATCAGTTCCCTACCCCTGCTGATGACCCTAAACCGAACGATGATCCTATCAGCGACAAGCGAGTCTTGAGTATGACGAACGACTTAAAGGCTATCTTTGATAGCACGGAGTATTGCCGCGTACTATCCGAGCAGCATCCGGTGGTCGCTGACTATCCGAGCTTTGCTGACATCCATTCTTCAGCGCCGACCTCTGGGTTTTTGTTGTATCGATTGCTATTAGCGGCTCGCAAGGCAGTGCCGCGCCTGCAGAGTATAAATCATCTACAAAAAACAATCGCGCCTTTAGAGATACTGCTGCTTGGCTTTAATGACGACGACAAGACGGCGCACTTTTGGGAAGGTCATAATTGGGCTTTTGAGCGTCAAGAGCTCGCTACGCCGCCTGTTGGGGTGAAAATTATCCGTCAGTATTAGCGTTTATTTAAATGATAAATTCAATAAACCCAAACTCTAAACCAAAAAATACCGCGTTTGGCTTTTAAACAGCCAAGCGCGATATTTTTGTATACTAATATTTAGGCAAGCTCACAGATAGCAAGCTTACGCTAAGCCGCTATTAGTTCAAGATGCCATAAGCGCATAACGCATCAGCAACGCGCTTAAAGCCAACGATGTTTGAACCTGCCATATAGTCGATATAACCATTATCGGTCTGGTTGTATTTGTCAGAAGCAGACGCAGCGCTGTCATGGATATCTTTCATGATGTTTTTTAGGCGCGTATCGATTTGCTCAAAGCTCTTGTACTGACGTACAGAGTTCTGTGACATCTCAAGCGCTGATACCGCAACACCGCCAGCATTGGCCGCTTTACCTGGCGCATAATGGACGCGGTGCTCACGGATATGATCGATCGCTTCGGCAGTGAGTGGCATGTTCGCGCCTTCCACCACATACTTGATACCATTGTCGACCATCATCTTAGCATCGTCTTCATCGACTTCGTTTTGCGTCGCTGATGGGATAGCGATATCACCTTTGATGTGCCAAGGCTTTTTGCCTGCAAACCACTCACCGCCAAACTTATCAACATAGTCGGCCAAAGGCTTGCTTTGATCTTTTTGCTTCTTCAGCCAGTCGATTTTTTCTTGATCGAAGCCACTTTCGTCGTACAAAGTGCCTTTAGAATCCGAGACAGTAATAGCTATGCCGCCAAGCATCACTACTTTTTCGGCAGCATGTAGTGAGACGTTACCGGCGCCTGTGACTAATACTCTTTTGCCTTCGATACTCTCGTTTTGTACTTTAAGCATGTTCTCTAAAAAGTACACTGCGCCATACCCTGTAGCTTCGGTACGCATCAAGCTGCCACCGAACCCGACACCTTTACCGGTTAACACGCCGCTGTATTCATGGGTCAAGTTCTTGTACATGGCAAACATATAGCTGACCTCACGGCCACCGACACCGATGTCGCCTGCAGGTACGTCCATGTCTTTACTGACGTAGTGATGCAGCTCGCGCATAAAGGCGTAGCAAAAGCGGCGAATCTCACTGTCAGACTTACCTTTAGGGTCAAAATCTGAGCCCCCTTTACCGCCGCCTATTGGCAGACCAGTCAAAGCGTTTTTGAAGATTTGCTCAAAGCCTAAGAACTTGAGTACCGATTGGTTAACGGTAGGATGAAAACGGACGCCGCCTTTATAAGGCCCTAGCGCATTACTAAACTGTACCCGCCAGCCGCGGTTGACTTGTACTTCACCTTTGTCGTTTTCCCAGTTAATACGAAAAGCAAGGATACGATCAGGCTCTACTAAGCGTTCAAATATCTTATTTTTTTCGTATTCAGGATGGGCGTCATATAAAGGAGCAATAGTAAGCGCAACTTCTTTTACGGCTTGTACAAATTCGGGCTGATGGGCGTAGCGGGTTTCGACTTTTTCGATGGCTTGACTGATACTCATATAGCGTCCTTAAAGTAGAGATGATAATTCTATAATTGATCATGGTATAACGGTGTCGTGCTATCACCTGCTTGCACTACAAGCAAGGTACTGTCCATAACGATGTAGGATTAATTATTAGAATAAGAGAGAATAGCACACGGCGACCTATGTAGATCCTTGTACTAGTATATTCAAGGTATTTACACATCCGAGTTTGGTCGCTCAATAGCGTGGCGTTCATCGCTTGCTCATTGCTCTATAACAAGTCTATTAAAGCGAGTCTGTTAAAGGACAATTTTAGCAGGCGCTCCAAGCGTTTATTTGACGACCAAAAGGATAAAACCGATGAAATCAAATTAATGAAATCGAATTAATGAAACCATAGTTTCGATACGACTATATATCATTTTTTGCGCGTATGAGTCTAGTAAATAACCATATCATCGGAAGTTATAATAGTCCTCGGCGGTCATGTTGTTTTGCTGACAATAGCTAGATGGCGATAGATAAACGGCTGACAAGCAAGTTGCTGTAGTGATGCTAGACCTTGTCGCTTAAGCTATAACTGTGAACAAAAGATGTGCTACATCACATTATAACCTTGCTCAATCAAGCCGTGATCATTACTGATAGCAGTGCAGACGCACAACTTATACTAATTTTTATCCTTGTAGCTGTCAAATTCATATATAACTTGTCAATTATTCAAGCAGCTATAAACGCACGAAAGGTTAATAAAACAAGATAAAAGGTAAGAAAATAGCAAACATTAAGATATCCAGACCATCAATCTATATCATTAATGCTAGTAAGGGTTTATAATACTCAGTCTAGTTTGCCAGACTATTTATCTTTTATCTAGGGCGTGTTGAGCATTCGCAAATAGGCACTGCTGATCGCTAAAATTGTTCCAGACAAGGCACAAAGCGACGATAATGCAGATGCCTTAGCGAGATTTGTAACGCAGTATGGGGCAATTTTAGCATCAGCCCTCACGACAACAACAGGGACAGGACTCTTTTTTGCCGCTTCATCGTTAAAAATAAGCGCTTAGAATGACTAAACTTATTATTTTTAACATCGAATCGCCTAAAAAATAGTCGCTGTCAGTGCCATGGTCGAATGTTCAACACGCCCTAATGTTTATTTCACCACCAATTGTAGAGAAAAGTTATGCGTACAGATTCATTCCAACAAATCTTGGAAGACCTAAATAGCTCATCAGCAGACGTCGAAGCATCAGCACTAATCTCCAACGATGGCCTTATGATTGCCTCAGCATTACCGACTGGCGTTGACGAAGACCGGGTTGGCGCTATGTCTGCCGCGCTGCTGTCATTAGGTGACCGTGCAGGCCGTGAGCTTGCTCGTGGCAGTATCGATCGCATTATGATTCAGGGCGAAAAAGGCTACGTCATTATGACCTCCTCTGGTGACGAGGCGGTCTTAACCGTCATGGCAAAGCCGAACGCTAAGCTTGGGCTGATATTTTTGGACATCAAGCGCGCTTCAGAAGCACTAGCCAAACTAATTTAACCGCTCATTTTCACCTGTTGACTTTATATTTATCACTATAGTACCTGCCATAGTAATGACGACATCACTATGATTAGGCTAAATAAAGGAGATTGCTATGGTCGCTTCCCTACCGGATGCCACTAAGCCCGACGCTACTGCAGAACCTATCACCATGACTTATCATGACGGCGCATCACGCATCATCTATGATACTGGGATTGAGCGCCCATATCCCGATGGCAAACTCATTGTTTCGCGTACTGACTTGGCGGGTAACATTACCCACGTCAACGACGCTTTTGTTGAGATCAGTGGCTATGATATCGATGAGCTCATCGGTAAACCGCATTATATTTTGCGTCATCCTGATATGCCAAAAGCGGCCTATAAAGATCTATGGAGTACCGCTGAAGCCGGCCAAAAGTGGCATGGCTATGTGAAGAACTTATGTAAAGATGGCAGCCACTACTGGGTCTACGCCACCGTTGTACCAAATGTTCGCCGCGGTGAGACTGTCGGCTATACGTCAGTACGCCGTAAGCCATCACGCAGTAAGATAGCCGATGCCACCACGCAATATGCGCAAATGAAACAAGATGAGGAAGGTTAAATCATGACGACACATAATATGTTAATCGCCCCTGATTTTTCACCTGAGCGGTTTGCAGGCTGGCACATGCTCAACACGTTGATCCAAAAACGCGCCAACATCAATATGCATCTCAATATGCCAGCAGCTCATGCTGAGCAAGAAGACATTATCGCTCAAGGTGATATTCAAGTCATTTATGCCAATCCATTCGATGCTGCGGCCCTCATTCGTGAGCAGGGCTATCGCGCCGTGGCGCGTCCTATTGGTAAGTCAGACGAGATGGTCATTGCTGCTGCAAGTAATGGCGAGATTGGCAGTTTAGAGCACGTTACTACTGGGATGACCGTCGCAATGGCCAATAACCGCGATGTCAAACTGATTGGCCTACGTTTGCTCGAGGCGGTCGATATCATGGAGCCTGATCTGAGCTGGGATATCACTGAAACTTACCAAGCCGCGGCGCGCAAAGTCATCAAAGGCGAGGCGCAAGTCGGGTTCTTTTTAGCTGAGATCTTTCATAGCTTCTCAAGGTTGACCAAAGCTCAGCTCTCAGTACTAATCGAGAGCGACTTGGCAGATATCAGTCATGTGTTACTTGTCAAAGAAGGCTTTGCTGATAGTCAAGTCTTGATGGATGCGATCTTAAACCTACATAAAGACGAAGATGGCAAAGAAGTACTCACTGAGCTCGGTATGGCGCAAGGGTTTGAGGCTATGAGCGAAGAAGACGGCGAGTTTATGATAGATCTAATGGAAACTTTGCTTGATTAGTTTAGGATACTGCTATGAATGACCTCTCTACCACCGCGATGCAAGAAGCAACTGCTCGTCATGATTTTCGTTTTTATTCGCGCAAGATATTTTCTGCGCCCAATAATCGCTATTATCATGAGCAGCGCATCAACGCCGCCTTGCTCCTCAAAGAAAAAGAGCCGCTACAAGGCGCGGTCGCTGACTTTTTTTATGGCTGTTGGTACGACATTCCCTATGATGTTGAGGATATATTTATCCGTATCCAGAACCGCTTGCATCCGCAGATAGAGCGCGCGTTTCGTAACTGTATTAATAAGATTGACTATATCCGGCATAGCAGCGAGTTTGCCACGCGCTGGAGCGTGCTGATTACCCCTTCACTCAATGTCGATACGCACCGCCTGCGTATCAGTAGCGATGACGCGAAAGAGATCGCTAAGAACATCACCACTGAGCTGATGAGCGCGCGCGATAATGAGGACTGGAGCACTATCGAGCAGATAGAGAACGAGTTTTTTGCGCACTGCTTAGCTTGTAACGATCGTCTCGCCTTCTCTATCGTCTGGTTTCGTTTAGGTAAGAGCGACTGGCAGTTCGATCAGCGCTGGCAAAGCTGTCAAGAGCACTTGGAGCAAACCCAAGTCGCATCAGTAGCAACAGACGCCTAACTACAGCTTAGCTCCTTCTGAGCTCTTATCTCACTTTTTCACTCAGCAACTAGATACGCACTACAAATAAGGTTACCTTTATGTCCAGTTTTGCTCATGCCGAAAAAACCTATATCACGTTGACCCCAGCGGGCGTTTTTGAAGCCTTCTCACAGCCCAAGCCTACGGCGATGCAATTGGCTCTACAAGCGCTGTTATCGCACCGAGAGACTATGTTAGTCGCCGATTGGCTCAAAGCGTTTCCTGAGCTGTGGCTTGAGGGTTTCGTTGAGCAGGGCTTTATTGAGAAGCTCTCAACCTTTTTACCTGCGCCTAACCTACCGCTAGATCAGTTTTTGCCATATGTCGTCGCTAGCCTCTCAGGCAAGCGCCGTGCTGCTATCGCCTCAGATGAGGGCTTTTGTTTGGCACGGATTGGTTATAGTCAAGAAGAAGCGGATATGCTGAGTGTCGCGGCGGCGGACTTTTCAGGGTTTATGCTTAGGCAGCAGCAGCGTGGCTGGTCATTGGATAGCCGCGCCATCTCGTTCTTTCAACAAGTGGATCTGCTCATCCCTGAGACAAGCTTTGTGTTTTTGTGGATTGATAATGATGGTTATGCCGTCATCATCGATGGTGAGCCCTTAACCAATAACCGTGCCTTCGTTGAGCTGATTTGGGGTATCAAAACCTCAGGGCTAAAGTTTGAAACGACAGAAGCTTAGAAATGAAACTCTAGACTGCCTGTTTATCAATTCTCCTAATCTACTTATCCTAGAGCTTACTTCGTCTAAAAGACTGCTTAGTCTAACAATGATTGAACTTTTTTTAAAAAGCGTTGAGCATTTTCTATCAATAAAGAAGATGCGCAAGGCTTTTTTTGTTGTAACATTCAAAACCCTGTCTTACTCTTATCGGCAAGCCACCTTCTAAAAAAATGGTTTATTTATAAAAACTTAGGCTAATAAATAGCGACAACTCAGCGCATAATAGGGCATACTATCCTAGCTGTGTTTGCTTATTAGCGAGTAAAGCTGCAGTTGTTATAAATACCCCCCTATCACTCCTTTTTACCATTGTTAAAAGTATGCTGTATTAACGGTTCTATTTAAGTTTTTATCCTGACTCAGTCATCGCTTTGAGTTAGGTCACTAGGCATAGTGCAACCTTCCCTACTGTTCGATCTTCCTTAACCATTTCCATGTACTCCCCTATGCCATTTCCCCTCTGTTTAGGATCCGCTATGACTACTCCGACTGATCCAACTACCCCTATGGATGTACGCTTACGTTATCAAACGCTTGAGTTTGGCGATATAGATATTCATGTCTGTACCTTACGCGACAATCAAGAGTATAGCGATCCGGACGGTATAGCAGCCACTTTGGGTATCTGCTCAGCCTCCTGGCCAATCTTTGGGGTGCTGTGGCCATCAAGCTTGGTACTAGCTCATCATATGCTAGAGTACGATATAGCAGGCAAGCGCATCTTGGAGGTTGGCTGCGGTATGGCGCTCTCAAGCCTGCTGCTCAATCATCGTCAAGCAGATATCACCGCGACGGACTACCATCCAGCAGTGCAGTATTTCTTAGACAAAAATGCAGAGCTCAATGGCAATAAGCGTATCATTTTTGAGCGTTTGGAGTGGTCAGAGCATAAAAGCGATTTGGGTCTATTCGATACTATCATCGGTAGCGATTTGCTCTATGAAGAGCCGCACGTGGCGCTACTGGCAGGCTTTATTGGACGACATGCTAAGCCAAACTGCGAGGTCATCATCGTCGATCCGGGACGAGGCCGGAAAAACAAACTCATCGCTAAGATGGAGGAACAAGGGTTTAGTAGTGAGCAGCAAAAACCTATAGATACGATCTATCTGGATCAGCCCTTTAAGGGGCATTTATTGATGTTTTTGCGTCAGTCAAAGCCTAAAGTAACCTAATATTAATTAGATAGTATGTTACTACTTATTAAAAAACAGTGCTTGATACCTCGTCTGTCTAGGTTACTAAGCACTTTTTTATACTATTAAACGGCTAGTTCCAATAGCAGGCTCAAGCAAAAAACAATAGATAAGCATTTATTATACCCACTAGAAATGACTATACTTAGACTCACCCCATTCCACTCTCCTCTTGATCACTATTCTCTCTAATATAATTCGTTACCACACTTATTCTTATCTAACACTTCCCAGACAGCATACCGGCCTGTTATATGATTTTTATATTATAAAAAACCTGCCTACTAACTCCTAAATAAAGTGTTGATTAAACTCCTACCTACTCCTTATCTAAACCTTATCAAAGATAGTTAATTAGCTCTAACGTCCCTGTAATTATCATTCAAGTCATTCTTAGTTAATCTATAAAAAATTATAGAAGGTCGTTTTTGAGGATAAACGGTTTATATTTTATAAAAAATTTTAGCTAAAAATAGCCGATACCTCTTATCTGCAACTTTATCCGGTTCATCGTCCTTATTTTAGAAGTGTGTCATAAAGGCATTACTGCTAACCTGTAGCTTCAAAGCCTTTAACTCTCTTACTTTTTCTTTTATAGACATAGTTATCTAGACCTAATTAGCTCGTTTCTCATTTATATATTCACATAAACGGATAGACGGTTGTAAATTTGGTTTGAGTGGCATTGCTTTTATATTCGGTAAAGTTAATATATAGAGTAGGTAAGTTTTCCAAGGCTGCTTAAATAGCAGAAGGGTTAAGAGCATAGTGAGTAATTTTTGGTATTTAAACGGTGATATCTACTTATACCATTTAGTACTAATTAATAAGTGCCTTATAACCGCTAATTCCTTAACTCAGCTTATCTACTTACATTATCTTGGTGCCGATCTAATGCTAGCACCAACTCTGAAAAGGAATTCAGCTCATGAACCGCATATATAAAGTCATATGGAATGAAGCCTTAAATTGCTTCACCGCAGTGGGTGAATACGCCAAAACACGCGGCAAATCTTCCAAATCCAGCGTTAGCGCGAATGCTAGCATTAATACCACTTCTAACCTTTCTTCTACTCGTTTTTTTCGTTTATCTACCATAGGAATAGGACTGATAGCGGCTGGTCTTACTATGTCGCCACAGGTATTCTCTGCTACTGGAGTAAATGGTGCAGTAGCCACTGGCGTAACCAGTTGTGGTACAAGCGCAATAGCAGGGAAGACTGATAGTGTCGCAGTGGGTTGCGATTCTGTTGCAGACTTATCATCTGATCCTAATATATATTTTTATGATAGAGAAAATCCTGATAACAAACCTCCTATTGTTGATACAAATACGGATTTTAACTCTACTGCGATTGGTACTGGCGCCAAAGCTAAAGAGGCAGGTACATCGATAGGCATGCATGCTTCGTCCAGGAATCTAGGCGTAGCTTTAGGTATTCAAGCAAAATCTGACAATGTAGCAGCGCTCGCTATTGGGCCCGCTGCCCTAGCCAAAGGTAATACGTCACTTGCTTTAGGTCGTCAATCTGCCGCAATAGCTGACTTTGCTCAAGCAATCGGTAATGTTGCTTCTGCTACGGGTACAGGCTCTTTAGCAGTCGGTCATTCTGCTAGAGCAGAAGGTTACCGCTCGATTGCTATTGGCTCTGCAGATATTGCTAATGCTGGGAAGAAGGGTGATCAAGAAGGCGTCACATACCAAATCAATCAGCAGACTTTAGCGGAAGGCGAAGACTCCATCGCTTTAGGTAGCGGTGCAGAAAGTTTAAAAGAGGACAGTGTCGCTTTAGGCTCATACTCAACTGCCAATGTCGCAGGTGGCATCACAGGTTATGATCCAACAGGTAATAATAATGCTGCCATCACAGCCACAAAAAGTACGACTGGTGCTGTGAGTGTGGGTAGATCTGCCTCCAACGAGAAAGCAGCGGTTCGTCGTCAGATTGTCAACGTTGCAGCAGGTACCAACAACAGCGACGCGGTGAACGTCAGCCAACTTAAGGGGCTTGCAGGTTTAGAGCTCGACTTTGATGGTGATACAGGTAATACGGTCAGTCGTAAATTGGGTGAGAAACTCACCGTCAAAGGCGGCGCCGCCACGGCATTGTCAAGTGGTAACATCGGTGTGGTAGCTGACGATAGTGACAATACCTTAACGGTTAAACTGGCCAAAGACCTCACTAACATGAACAACATCACCTTCTTAGGTGGTAGCACCGTCAGCTTAAGTGGAAACGGTCTCAATAACGGTGGCAACCAGATTACAGGGGTAGCCAGTGGAGGCTCACTAACAGATCCCAATGATCAGAACAACGCAGCCAACATCGGTGATCTAAACGATGCTGTCTCGAACAACAAAACCAAGTACTACAGCGTGAAATCAATGGGCGGTAGCAACGATGACAACCAAGGTGCAACGGGTGTCAACGCTATGGCTATGGGTCGAAACGCCAGTGCGACTGGTAGTCAAGGCATTGCTATTGGTAGTGTAGGAGGAGGCTCCGCTCAGCGCACTTTAGCCAGTGGTGAGCAGTCTATTGCCATTGGTGCCAACGTTGTATCAAGTGGTAACTCTTCTATCGCCATTGGTGGTGATGACTTAGATGCTGCTTCAGCAGATGCTGGAGCTATATTTACAGCCTATACAGGCAGTAGCCTTGTTGAGACACCGCCTTATATGGTAAACACAGAATCAGATGGTGCCGCCTCTATAGCGATAGGTGCAAAAGCACTGTCTAAAGGTGACTTATCTACCGCTGTTGGTGTACGTTCAAGCTCATCAGGACAGGCATCTTCTGCCTTTGGTATGGGGTCATCAGCAAGTAAAGACGGTTCGGTGGCACTAGGTGCAGGTTCTACTACGCTTAATGATGCAACTTACCAAGAGAAGCTTACTATTGGTAATAAGGATTATTTTTACGCTGGCGCGACCAATGATAAAGGAGCACAGGTCTCTGTTGGCTCAGAAGAGCGTGAGCGTCAAATCAAGCATGTCGCTAGTGGCGAAGTAAGTAAAACCAGTACGGACGGTATTAATGGTAGCCAATTACATGCTACTAACGAGTCTGTTAAAGATTTAAGTGATGTAGTTGTGTCTAACAAGACGCACTTCTATAGTGTAAATAGCACAGATTCAACTCGTGGCAATTACAATAACAATGGTGCGACTGGTGTTGATGCCATGGCAGCTGGAATTGATGCGTCAGCGGAGGGTGAGAATGCGACAGCGCTAGGAACAAACTCTAACGCTGAAGGTACGCGGAGCACTGCGATTGGTTATAAAGCACAAGCTAAAGATAGAAACGCAATTGCTTTAGGTTATAAAGCTAATGCTAGTAATAAACACTCCACTGCGATAGGGTATGCTGCTAACGCGGGTTATGCTGCAATTGCGATAGGAGATGCCGCAACAGCGACCAAAAAAGGGTCAACAGCGATAGGAAGCAAGTCTGTCTCGACTGGAGAGTACAGTACAGCCTTAGGACGCGCGGCTAAAGCACTTAAAAAGAATACTGTAGCGCTGGGGTATAATACTACTGCCAGTGGTGATTCTAGTGTGGCTATCGGAGACGGATCCAAAGCGAACGGTGTTAATAGTATCGCAATTGGTACAGGTAACATCGTCAATGGCGATAACTCAGGTGCCTTTGGTGATCCTAATATTATCAACGGTACAGGTAGTTATGCGGTTGGTAATAACAATATCATCGATGCGGATAACGCCTTTGTGGTCGGTAATAACGTTACTGTCGCAGCGGGCTTAGACGGTGCAGTTGGTATTGGTAATAACTCTACTGTCACAGCTTCTACGGTCACTAGCTTTGTCCCTACTGGCGCAACTAGTGTTGTAGGAACCGCAACTGGTAGCAATGTGGTCAGTGTCGGTAGTGCAGATAATGAGCGGCGCTTAACCAATGTTGCTGCGGGTGGTGCGGACACTGATGCAGTGAATGTCTCTCAGTTGAAACAATTGAATAATACGGTTGTGGCTAATAAAACGCACTTTTATAGTGTCAATAATACAGATCCGACCGCGGGCAACTACAACAACAATGGCGCGACTGGTAATAATGCGATGGCAGCTGGAGTCAATGCTAACGCAGTAGGCTTAGATGCCACTGCAGTTGGCTCTGCTTCGAACGCTGAGGGAAAATGGAGTACTGCAGTTGGCTTTAATGGAAAAGCTAAAGGTAGAAGCTCAGTTGCTCTAGGTCATCAAGCTAATGCCAACCATAATAATGCTGCGGCGGTAGGATATGGCGCATCAGCGGGTTATGCCTCTACTGCGATAGGAGAGAGGTCTAAGGCTGAAAAGAAAGGCTCAACCGCTATAGGAAGCCAATCCGAAGCGATTGGAGTATATAGTACTGCGTTAGGACGAGAGGCTAAAGCAGTGGGCAATAATAGTATAGCATTAGGGCATGGAGCCACAGCTTCTGGTAATGGCAATGCATTTGCTGGTCGTGATACTGCCGCTATAGCATTAGGACTAAATTCCACAGCGTCTGCTAAAGATAGTATGGCATTAGGGCAAGATGCTGAAGCGACAGGGGATGATTCTATTGCTATGGGTCATGGTGCTATTGCTAGCGGCAAGCAGTCCATCAGTGTTGGTACTGGTAATGTGGTTTCAGGCGACAACTCAGGTGCTTTTGGTGACCCTAATATTATTAGTGGCACTGGTAGTTATGCGGTGGGTAATAACAACAATATTGCTAATAACAATACTTTTGTTCTGGGTAATAATGTTGGCACAACACAAGACAACAGCGTTGTGCTAGGTCATTTATCTACTGATCGTGCTGCTACGACTGAAACTGGCATCACCATTAATGGAACGAATTATAGTTATGCCGGTAAAGGCTCTGCTACAAATGGTGTCATGAGTGTTGGTTTTGTTGATGGCGAACGTCAGATAATTAACGTAGCTGCAGGCGAAGTAAGTGCAACCAGTACTGACGCCATCAACGGTAGTCAGTTACATGCCACTAACGAAGCGATTAGTGACATCGACTTCCCTATCCGTTCAAGTAATGTGCAGCCATACACTACATCAGTAACAGGTACCAATGCATTGGCGGTTGGCTCTAATGCTATAGCAAACGGTGACCGCTCAACCAGTGTTGGAGAAAACGCTAAAGCTATTGGTATCCAAGCTAGTGCCTTCGGTTCTGGCGCAGAAGCTACAGCTCGTAGCAGTTTAGCATCAGGTTTTGAAGCTAAGGCTAAAGGCGGCGAATCAGTTGCTTTAGGCGTCAAGAGTAACGCCGAAGGTTTAGGTGCTACAGCGGTTGGTCCTACTGCTAACGCTCGGGGCGAAAACAGTGCTGCTTTAGGTCGTCGCTCTAAAGCAGACGGATCAGGTGCAATGGCTTTAGGTGGTTTCTCTCAAGCTAAAAGTGAAAACGCTACAGCTGTTGGTTTTGAAGCTGAAGCAACGGCTGTCGAGGCTAGCGCCTTCGGTCATAAAGCGAAAGCTGCAATGGAGGGTGCGACGGCGATTGGTACTAATGCATTCGCTAAAGCTATCGATGCAACAGCTGTTGGTAACAAAGCTCAAGCTGGTCGTAATAGCATTGCTTTAGGTATGAATGCAAATGCCCTAAATAGCGGAACAGTAGCATTAGGTACTCAGAGCTTCGCAGGTCAAGGTGCAACCGTTGTTGGCACTAATGCAAAAGCTAGTGGTAAAGATAGTACTGCATTGGGTCGTTTCTCTGAAGCTAAGGATGCAGACTCAGTAGCCTTAGGATCGTTCTCTAAAACAGCTGCGGCCATTGGCACATCTAGCATTGTACTAGCTAACGGAACGTATACTTTTGCTGGAGCTGTACCAAAAGGCACAGTAAGTGTCGGATCTGTAGGTGCAGAACGTACCGTTACTAATGTAGCTGCTGGACGTATTAGTGATAACAGTACTGATGCCATCAATGGTAGTCAGTTACATGCTACTAACGAAGCAATTGATGATTTGAGTGGTACAGTTATCGCCAACAAAACCAAGTACTACAGTGTAAAAAGTGGTGCTACAGGAAACAAAAACAACGATGGTGCACAGGGACCAAACTCTATGGCTATGGGCGGCAACGCCAGTGCTACAGGTGGTCAAGCCATTGCCATTGGTAGTGGTGAGAGTGGTCAGAACACCGTAGCTAGTGGTCAGCAATCTATCGCCATTGGTGCCAACGTTGTATCAAGTGGTAATTCTTCTATCGCCATTGGTGGTGATGATTTAGATGCTGCCTCAGCAGATGCTGGAGCTATGTTTACAGCCTATACAGGTAGTAGCCTTGTTGAGTCACCGCCTTATATGGTAAACACAGAATCGGATGGTGCAGCCTCCATCGCCATTGGTGCAAAAGCACTGTCTGAGGGTGCGCTATCTACCGCTGTTGGTGTGCGTTCCAGCTCAGCCGGTGATGCCTCTTCTGCCTTTGGTATGGGGTCTTCAGCCGTCGCTGAAGGTTCAGTAGCACTTGGGGCAGGGTCAGTGGCCAATGTAGCAGGTGGTGCTATGGGCTATGATCCAACCGGTAGTAGCGATGCCGCTATCAAAGCTACCCAAAGTGGTGCAAGGTATGGTGCTGTCTCAGTAGGAAATGGAGCTGAGGGCGGCAATCGTCAGATCGTCAATGTAGCTGCAGGTACCAATGATAGCGACGCGGTAAACGTGGCGCAATTAAAAGGTCTGTCTGGAGTAGTGAATCAAGGGCTTAAGTTTGATGGGGATACTGGCACCCCCGTCACCCGCCAAATGGGCGATACGCTCACAGTAAAAGGCGGGGCGACCAATTTGTCAGATAACAATATCGGTGTAGTTGCTAACGATACCAACAAGACTCTAACCGTCAAGCTGGCAAAAGACCTAACCGGTCTTGATAGTGTGACTACTGGCAATACGGTAATGAGTAATAATGATGGTGTTACCTTCCTTGGCGGTAGCAGCGTACAGTTAAGCGATGCTGGTTTACATAACGGTGGCAACCAGATTACAGGGGTAGCCAGTGGAGGCTCACTAACAGATCTAAATGATCAGAACAACGCAGCCAACATCGGCGATCTAAACAATGCCATCGGGGACGTAACCACTTTAGGCTTCGGTATCAAGGCTGCTGATAATAATACAGTTCAGAAGAACCTAGGTCAGACAGTAGATATTATAGGCTCTAATGGCAACATTACTACGCAAGTAGACAGTGGCAAAGTTGAAGTCGTGCTTAATAACAATCTCGATTTAGGCAATAACGGCACTGTCACCACAGGTAACGTGTTAAGTGGCACTAACGTTAATCGCCTTGGCATGGTGACAGGTGGATTGCTAACGGGTGGCGTTACTACGGTCAGTGGTGCAGGTGTCACAGTAACAGGTTTAAATCCATTCAATCCTTCTAGCGCAGCTTTAACTAGTAATGGTTTGACCATCCTGAATGGTCCAAGCATCACTAAGAGTGGCGGTGTCAATGCTGGTAATAAGAAGGTTGTTAACGTTGATGATGGACTGATAGGTCTAAACAGTAAGGATGCCATTAATGGTGGCCAACTTTATGAGACAAATAATGAGATTGCCAAGGGTATTAAGTTTAACGTAAACGATGCTAGCAGTCGTGGCACTTTAAAACGTACCTTTGCTTTAGGTGAAGAAATCAAGCTTGACACCGATAGCAATCTGACTACCACAGCATTACCATTAGGTGATGGCATTAAACTTGGCTTAGCTGACATGATTCAAGTTGGCACAACCAATCCTGTCAGTATCAATGGTAATACGGGTACAATCTCAGGTCTAACCAATAGAACCTTTGATCCAACAACGACCTATACTGGTGGCATAGCGGCTACTCAAGAACAGTTGTCAGGGCTTAGTGGCACTATCACTGACTTAGGTTTCGACATCACGGCTGACAATGCTTCCTTAGCCCCTAATGAAACTAAAGACAAAGTCAAACTTGGTGATACGGTCAAATACACCAGTGCAGATGGCAGTATCGTCACTACAGTGGCAGATAATGAAATCGACTTTGCATTGGGCGACAACCTCAATGTTGGTGGAGCAGGTCAAGACGGTGAAGATGGTGTAGATGGCTTCATCGGCGTCAATGGCGCAGACGGTGCATCTGGCGTGGCGATTAATGGCGCTGATGGCACAATCGGTCTAACGGGTCCTGCAGGGGCAGGTACCATCGGTGTCATTAATGGTGTACCCGGTGTGAATGGTGAGGACGGCATTACACGTATCGTCCTTGGTGATATCCAAGTTGCCACCATGGAAGATGGTATGAAGTTTGCCGGTAACACGGGCGATACCATTGCTAAGAAGCTCAATGAAACGTTGAACATCGAAGGTACGTTAGCTGACTCTGCTGATGCATCAGGTGCAAACCTACGTGTTGACAGTGACGGTAGCAAGCTAAACCTAGTGATGGCTAAGAACCTAACGGATCTTGAGAGCATCACCATCAATAACGGCGGTCCGATTATCAGTAGTACGGGTATCGATATGGGTTCCAATGCTGATGAGGATGAGTACCCAACCAACACCATCACCAACCTTGGAAAAGGTGTCAATGGTACTGATGCGGTGAACCTTGATCAGTTGAACGAAGTCAACGAAACAGCCAATAAAGGATGGTTTGTCCGTACTGATTCTGGTGATGGCGCGAAGAGCAATGTCAAGCCAGATGACGTCGTTACGATCAACGGTGACGGTAATATTAGTGTGACCAATGAAGATAACAACTTGGTTGTGTCGTTAGGCGACAACCTCAGTGTTGGTAGTCCAGGTCAAGACGGTGAAGACGGTGTAGATGGCTTCATCGGTGTGAATGGCGCAGACGGTACCTCAGGCGTGAGCATCAACGGCGCTGATGGCACAATCGGGCTAACGGGTCCTGCAGGTCTTAATGGTGAGCCAGCTCCATCAGGTACCATCGGTGTCGTCAATGGTGTACCCGGTGTTAATGGTGAGGACGGCATTACACGTATCGTCCTTGGTGATATCCAAGTTGCCACCATGGAAGATGGTATGAAGTTTGCCGGTAACACGGGCGATACCATTGCTAAGAAGCTCAATGAAACGTTGAACATCGAAGGTACGTTAGCTGACTCTGCTGATGCATCAGGTGCAAACCTACGTGTTGACAGTGACGGTAGCAAGCTAAACCTAGTGATGGCTAAGAACCTAACGGATCTTGAGAGCATCATGATCAATAATGGTGGTCCAATCATCAGTAGTACGGGTATCGATATGGGTTCCAACGTTGATGAGGAGGGTTACCCAACCAACACCATCACCAACCTTGGAAAAGGTGTCAATGGTACTGATGCGGTGAACCTTGATCAGTTGAATGACGTGACAACGGATCTGACTGACTTAGGTTTCGACATCACGGCTGACAACGCCTCATTAGCGCCTGGTGAGACTAAAGACAAAGTCAAACTTGGTGATACGGTCAAATACACCAGTGCAGATGGCAGTATCGTCACTACAGTGGCAGATAATGAAATCGACTTTGCATTGGGCGACAACCTCAATGTTGGTGGAGCAGGTCAAGACGGTGAAGATGGTGTAGATGGCTTCATCGGTGTGAATGGCGCAGACGGTGCATCTGGCGTGGCGATTAATGGCGCTGATGGCACAATCGGTCTAACGGGTCCTGCAGGGATAGACGGTGTGAGTCCAACGCTGACCATGCGTCCAGAAATCCAGTCTGGCGACGTATTTGATGATGACACAGACGTCACTCGCTTAAGTTACGAAGATGGTGACGGTAACAGTCATACCATAGCGACGTTAGAAGATGATGGTTTACGCTTCTCTGGTAACGATAATCCGACTGTTGGCTATGTCACTCGCAACCTAAACAAGGAGATGCAGATTGTTGGTAGTAAAACAGCGGTTGGTACATACTCATCAGGCAATATCAATACGATTGCGACACAAGGTGGTGGTATTGAGATTCAAATGGCTGATTCACCGAAGTTTGGTGAGGTAACCATCAACGCTGAGAATACCGGTAAAATTACGGGTCTTACTGCTGGTGAGGATGATACTGATGCCGTCAATGTCTACCAGCTGAATCAAACCAATGCGACTATCAACCAAGGCTTAGACTTTGGGGGTGATAGTGGTACTGACCCCTGCCGTCAAATCCGTACACATAAACTTGGGAGATTTTAATTACGCAGCCTGACGATAATAATCAAACCA